>CAVGHS010000115.1:0-6368 GCA_963629085.1 bacterium | reverse complement strand
GTTAAAATGCAACAGTACGATTTTGGTAGCAGTTTTTTCTGTATTGACTGGTGGAATTTGGGGCATACTCTTATGCAGAAATTGTTGACGTAAGTCTTATAGTTTTCTATAATTTCATATGTAGAATACTCATTTGAGAAGACTTGTTGAGGTGAACATAATGAATAGAAAACATAAGAATTTCATAGGGATGTTAGTGGGGCTGCTTGCCCTTTTATCGACTTTGTCTTTTCCGTGTTTTGCGGAGGGGACAACGACGATCCATATGAGTGCGGACAGTCTTTCTGTCGGTGATACCTTATCGGTTACGGTTACAGCATCAGAGTCCGGCAGCATCAGTCTGCGCTACAATGCAGATGTTTTACAGTTTGCCGGAAGTTCTGCTTCCTATACGACGGATGGCAATACGATCACATTTGAGGGTGCGAGTGCGACGCTGCAATTTACGGCAGCATCTCAGGGAACCTCATCCCTGATCGTATCTTCTCCGACGATTACCGGAAGTTCTGCTTCCGTACAGGTTGCCGGTGGTGCTGCGGATACACAGCAGAACCAGGATACACAGGATACTACAACGCAGGCGGCAGATGGACAGTTTACCATTGACGGTATTGCTTATGTGGTTTCCGAGCGTTATCCGGAGAGTGCGATCCCGGCAGGATTCAGCCGTACCAGAGTGACTATCGATGGTTATGCCTATCGGGAGTTGTCCAATGGAAGGATCACGCTTCTTTATTTAAAGAGAGCAGATGATACGGCAGGGGATGGTGTCTTTTATCAGTATGATGAAGCCACAAATACCGTGACACCGTTTGCTATGCTTGGCACGGCAGATCAGTATGTTGTTTTGGCAAGCCCGGATAGCCTCCTGCGTGATTCATTTACAGAGACGACGCTGACTGTCGGAGACCAGACCTTGTCTGTCTATAAAGAGGGAGACGACGGCGATTTCTATTTTGTATATGGTACCAATCAGGATGGCGTGACGGGATGGTTCCAGTATGACAATACAGATGGCAGTATCCAGAGGGTGAATGAGCAGCTTTTGTCACAGGATACTGCGACAGAGGAACCGGTGACGACGGCTACTGGCAGTGATGAATATTTTGGTAAATGGCAGAAGCAGCGTTATCTGGTAGCAGTTCTCTTATTTGTTATCGTAGTACTTGCGGTTGTGATCATCAATCTCTTATTGTCCCGCAGACGCAGGGCAGAGGAAGAGGATTGGATGGATGAGGATGAGTCGGACGATCCGGATATGGCAGGCGTAGAAGATGACCCGATAGAGGAAGATCTTATGGATGATTTCGCAGAGGATCAAGGTGCAGAAAAGACATCGATCTTTGCTAAACTGCGCAGAAATTTGCATGAGGAAGAAGATGAGTTCGACGATCCGGAGGAGGATCTTTTTGAAGATGACCTGACAGACCAGGAGACAGAAGAGTTAGAGACTGAGATCGAGACGGCAGAGGATGTGTCAGGACTCGAGGATGAGACAGCAGTCGAGGAGGCTTCGGAAGAACCTTTGCAGACGCGGGCAGGCAAGAAGAGACAGACGGCACCACAGGAGCCGATCTATAGTGATATCAAGGGGACTGAGGCATTCCAGAGCAAAGAAAATACCCGCTATAAGGGGGCAGATCTGGATGCACAGTTGGATATTCTTGATTTAAATGACTTATAATATGGAGGCTTTATAAAATGATGGAGTTGACAGAACAGGCGCAGGCAGCCCTGGCAGATGCCAAACGATTAGCCAAGCGTCTGGGAGATAATTATATAGGTACAGAGCACCTTCTGGTAGCGTTGGTCAGACAGGCAGACAGTCTGGCTTCCAAAGTTTTACAGGGACTTGGCGTGACAGAAAAGAATCTGATCGACCTGATCGAAGAGTTGATCTCACCGGAGGGCGGCATTGCTGTTGCAGAATGGGATGGCAATACACCAAAGTTGGATCAGATGCTGGCACAGGCAGAACAGGAAGCCATCGCATGTGGGATGGATGAGATAGGTACAGAGCATCTTTTGCTTGCCATGGTGCGTATGCAGGATACCGCAGGCGCACGTATTCTGGCTTCCATGTCCGTAGATACGCAGAAACTATTTGCAGAGTTGATCTCTGCTATGGGAAGAGAAGGCATTACATATAGAGAGAATAATGCCAATAAGAGAAGAAAACGCGGTGCCGGTGAGACATCTACCTTAGATCAATATGCCAGAGACTTGACCGATATGGCACGTCAAGGCAAGTTGGATCCGGTTGTCGGCAGAGAGGACGAGATCCAGCGTGTGATCCAGATTCTGAGCCGGAGAGGCAAAAACAATCCGTGCCTGATCGGGGAACCGGGCGTTGGAAAGACGGCGATCGTAGAGGGTCTGGCGCAGAGGATCCAGTTGGGCATGGTGCCGGATTCTGTGGCGGATAAAAGAGTGATGACGTTGGATCTGTCCGGTATGGTAGCAGGATCTAAGTATCGTGGTGAGTTTGAAGAACGTATCAAACGTGTGATCGCAGAAGTCATGCAGGCTGGGAATATCATATTATTTATTGATGAGATGCACACGATCATCGGTGCCGGTGGCGCAGAGGGGGCGATTGATGCCTCCAATATCTTAAAGCCGGCAATGGCAAGAGGTGAGATCCAGATCATCGGTGCGACCACGATCGCAGAATATCGCAAATATGTAGAAAAAGATGCAGCCTTAGAACGCCGTTTCCAACCGGTCACAGTGGAAGAACCGACCGAGGAGGAGACCGAGGCTATCTTGCAGGGCGTCAAGGAGCGCTATGAAAAGCATCATGGTATTGCTATTTCAGACGAGGCGATCCATGCTGCTGTGACAATGTCACAACGATATATTGCAGATCGCTTTCTGCCGGATAAGGCGATCGATCTGATGGATGAAGCGGCTGCCAGATTACGTTTGATGGAAGTCAAGACACCGGATCAGATGCTGACCTTGGAGGGAGAGTACAAGGAGGCGGCTCGTGGTGTAGAAGAATGTCTGATGGCAGGCGACGTGCAAGGAGCATCCGATTGCCGCAAACAAGAGGCGGCTTTGGAAAAGAAAATAAAGTCTTTGCGCAAGAGATACGAGCACAAGAAAGACAAACAGAAATTGATCCTGACAGAGGACGATGTTGCGCAGGTGGTTTCTATCTGGACCAAGATTCCGGTATCCAGATTAAATGAAAAAGAAGCCGTTCGTTTACGCAATCTGGAAAAGACCCTGCATAAGAGAGTGGTAGGGCAGGAAGATGCGATAGGTGCAGTGGCACGCGCGGTCAGACGAGGACGTGTAGGCCTCAAAGAGCCAAATCGCCCGATCGGTTCCTTCCTATTCTTAGGACCGACAGGTGTTGGAAAGACAGAGATTTCCAAGGCTTTGGCAGAGGCAGTCTTTGGAGACGAAAAAGCCATGATCCGCGTTGATATGACGGAGTATATGGAAAAGCACAGCGTATCCAAGATGATCGGCTCACCGCCAGGATATGTAGGACACGAAGAAGGCGGACAGTTGAGTGAAAAGGTGCGCCGCAATCCATATTCGGTCATTCTCTTTGATGAGATTGAAAAGGCACATCAGGATGTATTTAACATTTTACTTCAGGTCTTGGATGATGGACATATTACAGACTCCCAGGGACGCAAGGTAAGTTTTAAAAATACGATCATTATCATGACTTCCAATGCCGGAGCGCAGGCAATTGTAGAACCAAAGAAATTAGGTTTTGCATCGGTCGACGATGAGAAGAATAATTATGAATTTATGAAAAACGGCGTTATGGAAGAGGTGAAGCGTATCTTCAAGCCGGAGTTCTTAAATCGAATTGACGAGACAATTGTATTCCGCTCTCTGAATAAGGATGATATGAAAGAGATCGTGACGATCATGACACGTTCTTT
Source organism: bacterium (assembly GCA_963629085.1). Taxonomy (GTDB): domain Bacteria; phylum Bacillota; class Clostridia; order Lachnospirales; family Lachnospiraceae; genus Pararoseburia. The sequence goes on along the minus strand of CAVGHS010000115.1, from coordinate 2,460 downwards.
GATCGAGCGCTGCAAGACGCAGCTGGATATAGATCTGACCATCCGGGATGCGGTCAAAAAGCATCTGGTAGAAGTGTCCTATGATCCAAAATATGGAGCAAGACCATTACGTCGACGCATCCAGACAGATCTGGAGGATCCTTTGGCAGAGCATATCCTTTCCGGGGATGTAAAGAAGGGAAGCAAGGTTGTTGTCACGATGAGAAAGGGCAAGATCGTCTTTACTTCATAATTCTAAAATTTTTATGAATATCCTTGGATCTACTAGATATTTTATATCTTGTATTATATAATGTTCATACATTGTAAGACAGAGAAAAGGCATTGCCTTAAAGAAGCAGGAGGAGAAGAAAATGGCTGTAGTTAGCGAATTAATTCGTTGTGAGTCAGATGGTACTATTAGTTTTGGAGATTACAGTTTGGAAAGCAAATCTAAACTTGACAATGTAAGTCATCAGGGAGACTTATACAAGGTAAAGACCTTCAAGGAGATCACCAAACTGGAGCGAAATGGTATGTTCGTATATGAATCCGTTCCGGGGACTTCCGTAGAGCATTTTCAGGCGACCGAAGATGGTGTGACATTTACGGTAGAGGGACCGGAAGATGCACAGATCACTTTGGAACTTGAGCCGGAAACCGAATATGATGTCAAGGTTGCCGGGGCTGATGCCGGTACAATGAAGACGAATTTAGGCGGTAAGTTGAATTTGAGCGTGGAATTAGATGCCGAAAGTGCAATCTCTGTAGATGTAAAAAAGTGCTAAAAGCATAAAGATACGATGAAGAAGGAGATCTCCGTCATGGATTGACGGGGATCTTTCCTTATATATAGAAGAAACAGTGAGGAAATAGAATGGCAAAGGGAAAGAATAATGTGTTTTTCTGTCAGGAATGTGGGTATGAGTCTGCCAAATGGGTCGGACAATGTCCGGCGTGCAAGGCATGGAACACTATGGTAGAGGAAATCGTCGATAAAAAGTCCAGCGTGACACACAGACAGATCACGGAAGTACAGGTGGCAAAGTTAAATGATGTCCAGTCATCTTCGGAAAAGAGAATGGATACCCATATCGAAGAGTTAAACCGGGTATTGGGCGGCGGAATCGTACCGGGCTCTTTGGTATTGGTAGGCGGTGATCCCGGTATTGGAAAGTCGACCCTCTTATTACAGACCTGCAAGAGCCTGTCTGATCAGAAGATTGCGGTTTTATATATTTCGGGTGAGGAGTCGCTGCAACAGATCAAAATGCGGGCAGACCGTATCGGTATCTTTTCTGACGAAATGACGCTGTTATGTGAGACCAATCTGGATCTGGTCCAGGGCGTGATCGAAGAACGTAAGCCCCAGGTGGTCGTTATTGATTCCATTCAGACCATGTTCCGGGAGAATGTCAATTCGGCACCCGGAAGTGTTTCACAGGTACGGGAAGCAACGAGTGTGCTGATGCGTCTGGCAAAGGAACAGGGGATTGCTATTTTTGTCGTAGGTCATGTGACAAAAGAGGGGACAGTGGCAGGTCCTCGTGTATTGGAACATATGGTAGATACGGTTCTCTACTTTGAAGGAGATCGCTATGCCAGTTATCGTATCCTGCGTGCAGTCAAGAACCGATTTGGCTCAACAAATGAGATCGGTGTCTTTGAAATGTGCCAGTCAGGATTGCGGGAAGTTCCAAATCCATCAGAATATATGCTGGATGGCAAACCAAAGAATGCCAGTGGCTCGATCGTTGTATGTACCATGGAGGGAACAAGACCTTTACTGGTGGAGATACAGGCTCTGGTGTGCCACAGTGCCTTTGGTATGCCGAGACGAACAGCGGCTGGTGTGGATTACAACCGCGTCAACCTATTGATGGCTGTTTTAGAAAAAAATGTGGGTGTCAGACTGGCAGACCAGGATGCCTATATCAATATTGCCGGTGGCATGAAGGTAAGTGAACCGGCAACCGATCTGGGACTGGTTCTGGCGATCATTTCAAGTTTTCGTAACCGACCGATCGCAGAGGATGTGATCTGTTTTGGCGAAGTGGGATTGAGCGGAGAAGTGCGATCTGTAAATATGGTAGAGCAGAGGATTGCAGAAGCACATAAATTAGGATTTAAACAGTGTATTCTACCTAAAGTGTGTATGAAAAATATACAAAAGCCCGAGGGAATGCTATTAAAAGGGGTTGAGAATGTGCGCGAAGCGTTGGAAATCCTGTAGAAAATAAATTTGTGCGAATTGTCAGATAAAGTGGCACAATTATCTTAATCGTGCCACTTTAACAATCTTCGACATTTCTATTGACTTATAGGGGGAGCAAGTGGTACTATAACATGGCTGGCGGGGAGAGCGGTCAGGAAGACGAGATTCTACCACAGCATGACAACTTTTCCTAAAGATTTTAAATTTTGAAAGATGAAAAAGTTGTTGACAGACTTCTGGTCATGTGATATGATAATGAAGTTGTT
>CAVGHS010000114.1:0-6429 GCA_963629085.1 bacterium | reverse complement strand
CTCTGTTCTTAATTTATAGGACAGAGTTTTTCTTTTGGTGTCGCTTTTTTCGGATCTGTATGCCCTGCATCCTTCCTATGGAAAAGCGATAAAAATTAGGAGGAAGACAATGAAGAAAAAAGTAGTATCACTCATGATGGTATGTATGCTGGCTGTTGGTATGATGACCGGTTGTGGCAGCAAAGACACAGCAAAGACAGACAATACCACAAGCGATCAGGAAGCAGCAGATAAGGTTGCAGATCTGATCGATGCCATCTATGTGCAGGAAAGAACAGACAAGACAGACGAGCAGTGCGAGGCTGCCAAGAAGGCATGGGATGCCCTGACAGACGCACAGAAAGAACTGGTCAGCGGTGAGAATGCAGATCCGGATTATTTTGGAAGAGATACCGGAGACGCATCGAAGGATGATCCTTTGAACCAGGATGACATCGGCGATAACGAGATCCTTGTTGTAAGTTTTGGTACATCCTTTAACGACAGCCGTGTCGCAGACATCGGTGGCGTAGAAAAGGCAATCGCAGAGGCAAACCCGGGCTGGTCCATAAGACGCGCCTTTACAGCACAGATCATCATCAACCATGTGCAGGCAAGAGATGGTGAAAAGATCGACAACATGGATCAGGCATTGGAGCGTGCCGTAGACAATGGCGTTAAGAATTTAGTTGTTCAGCCGACACACCTTATGCATGGTGCAGAGTATGACGAGTTAGTGGAAGCAGTCAATAATTATAAGGATAAGTTTGATTCTGTTACTGTTGCAGAGCCGCTTCTCGGTGAGGTTGGAGAGGATGCTACAACCGTCAATGCAGACAAGAAGGCAGTTGCAGAAGCAATCACAGCAGAGGCTGTAAAGACCGCCGAGTATGATTCTTTGGAGGCTGCAAAGGAAGACGGTGTGGCATTTGTATTTATGGGACATGGTACTTCACATACGGCAAAGGTATCTTATTCCCAGATGGCTTCTCAGATGGCAGACCTTGGTTATGATAATGTATTTATCGGAACCGTAGAGGGTGAGCCGGAAGAGACCGCTTGTGAAAATGTCATTGAGGCTGTCAAGGAAGCAGGCTATAAGAAGGTCATCCTTCGCCCACTGATGGTGGTAGCAGGAGATCATGCCAATAATGATATGGCAGGAGACGATGATGATTCTTGGAAGAGCCAGTTTGAGGCTTCTAAGGCATTTGATTCTGTAGAGTGCCAGATCGCAGGACTGGGTGAGATCGAAGCTATCCAGCAGATCTATGTAGAGCATACAAAAGATGCCGTTACATCTTCCGGAGTTGTAGTTGAGCCAGCAGACAATGCGTCTGCCGGTGCATCTGCGCTTGCAGACGGCACTTATCAGGTGAAATTTACAACCGACAGCAGTATGTTTCATGTAAATGAGGCAAACAATGGCATGGGACAACTTACCGTTAAAAATGGCAAGATGACCATTCATATTTCTTTGACATCCAAGAAGATCGTCAATCTGTATGAAGGTCTGGCAGCAGATGCCGAAAAGGACAGCAAGAATGTCTTGCAGCCGACCAACGATACCGTTACCTATAGCGACGGATCTACCGAAGAAGTCAATGGCTTCGATGTTCCGGTACCATATCTGGACAAGGAATTTGATCTGGCACTTCTTGGAACTAAGGGTACCTGGTACGATCACAAGGTCAGCGTTTCTAGTCCACAGTAGACATTACCTGATATAAGGAAGTAAGACATCATGGAAATACAGAGAAAACAAGGACACATCAAACAGGGACTGGCGGTCTGTCTCTTATCTGTCTTTTTCCTGCTTTCCCTATGGGGATGCGGAGCAAAAAAAGACGATAGCCTGGAGGATGGCACTTACAATGTGGAAGTAACATTAGAGGGCGGAAGCGGACGGGCAATGGTCGTTTCTCCGACCCAGATCACGGTCAAAAATGGCAAGATCACCGCAACGATCATCTGGAGCAGCAGTCACTATGACTATATGCTGGTCGGTGGAGAAAAGTATTTAAACGAGGCGGCAGACGGAGAGGGTTCGACCTTTACGATCCCGGTAGACGATCTGGATCAGCCACTGTCTGTTGTGGGTGATACGACGGCGATGAGCCAGCCACACGAGATTGAATACACCTTGTATTTTTCGTTATTAGACAATTAAGAATAGGAACCTTTGCAAGATGAGATTGAGATATAAAAGATGGATCAGTTTGCTGCTTGCTGTGGTTATGATGCTGACTCTGGGCGCATGTGGCGTGCAGAGTCAGTCTGATACTACGGACAGGATAGCATTTGACAGTTTAGAGAAAACAGGAGAGATGACGCTTGCGTATGCGACCCAGTTTCAGGTGGAATACTATGGAGATTATTCCCTGATCACCATAGGAGAGGATCAGCGTTTTCTATTGGTGCCGGAGGGCAAAGACCTGCCAAAGAATCTGCCGGAAGGTGTCGTGGCTTTGCAGCAGCCACTGGATAAGACTTATCTGGTGTCTACTTCGGTCATGGATCTGATCCGTCAGTTAGACCGCATATCTTATATCCGTCTGTCCGGCTCCAAGGCAAAGGACTGGTATATCACAGAGGCGAAAGAAGCGATCGAGGCAGGCGATATGATCTATGCCGGCAAGTACAGTGCCCCGGATTATGAGTGCATCTTAAACGAAGGCTGCAATCTTGCTATCGAAAATACCATGATCTACCACACGCCGGAAGTAAAAGAAAAACTGGAAGAACTGGGCATTCCGGTACTGGTCGAGCGGTCGTCCTATGAAACGCATCCTTTGGGACGGTTGGAGTGGATCAAACTCTACGGTCTTTTGTTTGATGCTTTGGATGAGGCAAATGCCTATTTTGACAGTCAGGTGGAAGAGATCACGCCATTGCTGGGACAGGTTAATACCGGTAAGACGGTTGCCTTTTTCTCGGTCAATTCCAGTGGTGCCATCAATGTCAGAAAGCCCGGAGATTACATTACCCAGATGATCACCATGGCGGGCGGTAATTATGCCTTGGCAGATGTGGTTCCCGAGGAAGAAAATGCACTTTCGACCATGAATATGCAGATGGAAGATTTTTATAATGCCGCTCAGGATGCAGATGTTTTGATCTACAACAGTGCGATCGAAGGGGAGATCACAAGCATAGACGAACTTTTGGCAAAAAACAGTCTGTTTGCACAGTTTGCTGCCGTAAAAAAAGGCAATGTCTACTGCACCGGCAAGAATTTTTTCCAGGAGTCGACCGGCATGGCAGAGTTTGTGGAGGATATGCATAATGTCCTTGTGGATGCAGATGCAGATCTGACCTATTTAAAAAAATTGAACTGAGGAAAAGACAGATGAAACGATTTATCGTGACAATGACAGGCCTTGTCATAGCCTTGCTCTTGTTAGTGATCTGGAATGTCACTTCCGGCAGTGTGTCGGTGGATGGTATGCAGATGTGGCAGGTATTGCTCCGCCAGACAAGAGAGGGCACCTTTTATCATATCGTGTGGGATATCCGACTTCCCCGCCTTTTAGCGGCGCTCTTTTTGGGAGGAGCCCTGGCGGTATCCGGTTTTTTGCTCCAGACATTTTTTCAAAATCCCATTGCAGGACCTTATGTGCTTGGTATTTCTTCGGGGGCAAAAATGGTCGTGGCGATCGCTATGATCCTGTGTTTAGAAAGAGGTTTGCAGATGTCCTCTCTTGGCATGGTAGCGGCAGCCTTTATCGGCTCACTGCTTGCCATGGGCTTTGTCCTGCTCTTATCCATGCGTGTACAGAAGATGTCTCTTTTGGTCGTGTGTGGCATTATGATCGGTTATATCTGTTCTGCCATTACAGATTTTATGGTGACCTTTGCATCGGATTCCAATATCGTCAACCTGCACAACTGGTCCATGGGCAGTTTTTCCGGTACGGACTGGAAGGATGTGGGTATGATCGTTATCTTAGTCACATTTACCGTTTTGGCTACCTTTTTTATGGCAAAGCCGATCGGGGCTTATCAGATGGGAGAAGCGTATGCCAGAAACATGGGGGTAAACATCCGCCTGCTCCGTATCCTTTTGATCCTTTTATCCAGCCTTTTGTCCGGATGTGTGACCGCCTTTGCGGGACCCATCTCCTTTGTGGGGATCGCGGTTCCACATCTGGTCAAGCAGGCGATGAAAACGGCAAGCCCGCTGTATCTGATCCCGGGATGCTTTTTAGGAGGTGCGGTCGTGACCCTTTTTTGTGATGGCATTGCCAGAAGCCTGTTCGCTCCGACAGAGATCAGTATCAGTTCGGTGACAGCCGTGCTTTTAGTACCGGTCGTCATCGTCATGATGGTCAAAAGACAGGATGCGCGGGCATAGAAACGAGGTATATATGGAAGAAAAAATTGAGGGCATCCGAGCCTGTGATCTGGTCGTCGGCTATGAGGGAAAAAGCCTTTTAAAAGATGTAAACTTTTGGGTGCGTCCGGGACAGATCCTGACTTTAATCGGACCCAATGGATCCGGCAAGTCGACGCTTTTAAAAAGCATCACAAGGCAGTTAAAGACCATTGCGGGTCAGGTCTATCTGGCAGAAGGTTCTATGGATACCTATACGGATGCTGCACTGGCGAAACAGATGGCTATGGTGACCACAGAGCGGATCTCACCGGAATTGATGACCTGTCGTGATGTGGTCGCTACCGGACGCTATCCCTATACCGGCAGATTTGGGGTATTGGGAAAGGAAGATGAGAAAAAAGTCCGGGATGCCATGGAAGGATTACACGCACTAGAGGTGGCAGACCGGCTTTTTGCAAAGGTCAGCGACGGACAAAGACAGCGCGTCATGCTTGCAAGAGCAATCTGTCAGGAACCAAAGATCTTGATCTTGGACGAGCCAACGTCTTATCTGGATATGCATTACAAATTAGAGATCTTGCAGTCCATACGCAATATGGTAAAAAAGGAAGATCTGGCGGTCGTCATGTCGCTGCATGAACTGGATCTGGCACAAAAGGTATCCGATCTGGTCGCCTGCGTGGATGGAGATACCATAGCAAAGATCGGCAGACCGGAAGAAATCTTTTGTGACGACACGATCGCATCCTTATATGGTGTCCGTCCGGAGGCTTATGATGTTGTATCCGGCAGCATGTTTTTGCAAAAGACCGAAGGAGCGCCAAGGGTCTTTGTGATCGGGGGCGGCGGCAGTGGAATTGCAAGTTATTATGCTCTGCAAAGAGAGGGGATTCCCTTTGTGGCAGGCATCTTATCCGAGGGGGACGTCGAGTACAAGGCGGCAAAGGCATTGGCAAGCGCGCTAGTGACAACGCCTGCTTTTTATCCAATCGAGATCCGGCAGATGGCGCAGGCACGCAAATGGATCGATGCCTGTGATTACTGTATCTGTACGCTGGATGCCTTTGGACCACTCAATCAGGCAAATAAAGACTTGCTATCCTATGCAAAAGAGCAGGGCAAATGGATCAAAGAGGGAGAAGAACCATGGCAAAAGTAATTATGGTGCAGGGAACCATGTCAAATGCGGGGAAAAGTTTACTGGTCGCAGGGCTTTGCCGTGTCTTTGCTCAGGACGGCTATCGGGTGGCTCCCTTTAAGTCACAGAATATGGCACTCAATTCCTTTATCACCAAGGAAGGTCTGGAGATGGGGCGCGCCCAGGTCATGCAGGCGGAGGCGGCAGGCATAGAGCCAAGCGTAGACATGAACCCTATACTCTTAAAGCCGACCAATGACCATGGCTCACAGGTCATCGTGGCGGGAAAAGTTCTTGGCAATATGGAGGCGAGAGATTATTTTGCCTATAAGAAAAATCTGCTGCCGGATATTGTGGCAGCCTTTCGGCGTTTGGAAGAAAAGGCGGATATCATTGTGATCGAGGGTGCCGGAAGTCCGGCGGAGATCAATCTGAAGGAAAATGATATTGTCAATATGGGACTGGCACATCTGGTGGATGCTCCGGTGCTGCTGGTGGGAGATATCGATCGTGGTGGTGTCTTTGCCCAACTGCTTGGTACCATGATGCTGTTGACTGAGGAAGAAAAGCAGCGGGTCAAGGGACTGGTCATCAATAAATTTCGCGGGGATGTTACCATCCTGGATCCGGGCATTGCTATGCTGGAAGAAAAAGCAGGCGTGCCGGTGGTCGGTGTCCTGCCTTATATGTCCGTGACTCTGGATGATGAGGACAGTCTTGCAGACAGCCTTTTAGAAAAGGACATGGATCTGATCAATATCGGCGTTGTGCGTCTGCCGCGTCTGTCTAATTTTACAGATTTTGCAGCCTTAGATCAGATCGCAGGGGTCAGCGTTCATTATGTGCGCAATCCTCACGAGATTGAGAAGATGGATATGGTCATTTTGCCGGGTACCAAGAACACTATGGGCGATCTGGCGTGGGTGCGGGAAAGCGGTATGGAAAGTGCGGTAAAGAAATTTGCCCAGTATGGACC
>CAVGHS010000113.1:0-6477 GCA_963629085.1 bacterium | reverse complement strand
AGTATATTTCTCCCAAAGCCCGGCTCCGGTGGGGTTTATTAAAGTACCTCTATTCTCAAAACTGCTATTCTCAACGCTCCAAAAATTCGGCAGATTGGTGCTTTGGGAAGCTGTGTTCATTTTAGAATTACACTCTGCGAAAACTCAAGCAAGATAGTAAATCTTATGCTTCTATGCCAGATCATATTCTTTTAATAATTTCTCGTAATACTCCTCATCTTCCATACATTTCTTCAGATCGTCCATTCGATTATCTGCAATAAGTTGTTGCGTCAATTGCTTCATTTGCTTCACGCGTGCCTCACCGATTTCAATGCCACGCTTTTCGCCATCTTCTATGCCATCCTGATATGCATCTTCTCGTTCCATACGAATATGTTTTTCCTCATCATATTCAAACAAGCACAACATAAGCACCTCCGCTCGATTTTTCCGAAGAAAATCTTCCAAGATTCCCTCTCTGATACACTCATCGATTGCCAGTTCTATCGCCTCTGCTCTCTCATGGTCTTTTTCATACTTTCTCACCGTATCCACAAAGATAGCATACTGGGCAAGCGTCGGACACCTCTCCATCAAAGATGCATTTTTCCCATAATTGATATTGACGATCTCAACCTTTAATTCTAGGGCAATATCATCTGCATCCACATGGTCATACGCATCTGACAGGCGCATGACAGACCGCTCTGGCAAATCCTTTATTCCATTATAAAATACCACAAACTGTGGCGAAGGTAAATGTATCTTTTTTGATCCAAACAAATTTTTGTCATATACAAGTGCCGCAAAGATGCAAGAACAATTTTTAAACATCAAAAAGAGGACAACTTTTTGCTGTCCTCTTTCACCATACCAATCTATATTTATTTGTCATCGCCCTTAGTATCCACCAGTTTTCCTACGACCAGAAAACGTCTGTCGCTCTGGCTTCCGATACAGGTGGAAAGCACCAGTAACTTATCCTCGGCGCTCACATCCACGCCCTCTCTGACATGGGTGATACTACTGTCCTCGGCTGCACAGTCCTGCAAGGAATCCAAAAAATCCTGCACACCCTCTGTGGACTTCACATCAAAAAGAGAGGGGAGATAGCGATCATTATAATTGTAAACGCCAAAGATCTCATAGGTATATAAGGCATCCGGTGTTTCAAAGGTCATGGTCTTATTGTTTTCAAAGAATGCCGCATCATCAAATAAATGCAGGGAACCAAACATAGTATCCGCTTTCATATCATGCCCATAGAGGATGGTGATGCCATCCGTCATATCCTTGCTATTGCAGGCATTGCTGTAAATGGCTCCGGCTGTTGTCTCCACATGATTCATATCATGGCTCAGATAATAATTATCTTCTTCTGTCTGCAAGACCGGATAATCCACAATGGTATTTGCTACATTGATCCAACCATACACATCCGCATTTTGTTCCTGCAAAGACGTAAAATCATGCTGGGGCTGATAGTTCGTGTCCTCCGCCTGCGGCGTAGTTTCTTTGGTCTCACGCATCTTGGCATATTCTGCCTCTGCCAGATCATTTTGATGCTGCTGATAGATATATATCCCCAGACATACAAAAGCCAGGATCAGGATCGCAATACTGATAAGCCTAAGCCTCCTTATATACCTGATCTGACCGTCTTTACGTTTTTTCATTCTTATGGTTCTCCTGTCTTTATGCTATACCCCATTATAGCGCATATTCCGCATAAAGTGCAGGCAATATTTCCGCCAGATTTCTATACTCTACCGCACAGTGTTCTGCCATCCCTCTTGCCATGGCTTCATCCACCATTTTTTTACGCAGCCATGGTGACATCGTTTTTCCTAACCAAAAACGACTCACCATAAATAGGCCATCCTGCGTCTGTTTAAAAATATGCGCCATTTCCGTATGCCAGATCAGACCTTGAAAGGCACCCACATGACCACACACGATCCATGGAACCTGATTGTCCCGCATCTCATTTTCTGAAAATCCAAACTGCTCCGGTTCTAAAAAGTCAATACGGAGTGGCATATTTACCCCACCGATCTTTTCTTTCGGACACTGCGTATTCGGCACAAATGCAGGCATCTTTTCCTGCTGAAAATATGCACGATCTTTTCTTGCATAATGAATATCACAATGTGCTCCCGGGAACCATATCTGATAACGCTTTTTTTCCTGCGGATGCCACCAGAACCACCATTTTATCATGTCGATCGTAATGCCCGGCATAGGACAATACATAGATACCAGATAAGAACCGTCTGCAAACTGTCGATAGCCCACTTCCTTATCCATATTTTTGGATGAAAGGATTTCATTTTTCTTTTCGAAGGGAAGCAGCGTGATCTGTCCTTTATCCATCACACTTTTGATCTCATCCGGGATTGCCGGCAATTTCTTTTGCAATAATTCGTCCAACTTATCCATTTTCTATCCTCATCGTCTTATCTCTATTAGGTTTCTTTCCCTAATGGTCTGGCAAAAGGAACGTCCCTAATGTCCTCCAGCACTCTTCTTCATGTTCCGGGCTGATCGCATAGTATGCCACACCGTTGGCAAGTGCTGCCTCCTCATCACCTTTGGCATCCCCGATCATGGTAACCTTTGCCCTATCATAGCCTTTTTCTAAGAGCATGGCAATGCAGGCTTTTTTACTTCCGATATTCTGGGCGCAGACATAGTCGACATATGCAAGCAATCCACAGCGCTCCCATTCCTCCATGACAGCTTCCTTATTGGCACTCGATACCACCGCAATGTCGGCGACCTCATGCATGGCGCGCAGTGTCTCCAAGACACCGGCAAAAGGCTGCTTTTCCTCCGCTGTCAGGGCATCGATCGCCAGATTGGTCTCCTTGCTCCAGAGCAGAGCCTTTTTCAAACAGGAAAGGTCTTTATCATCTTTTTCCTGTTCTAAGCGCATGATCTCATCTGCCAGAGCACTTTCGGACAGAGCCTTGGTCTTTTGGCACCATGCACCAAATACCTCCCGTCCCGGTATCTTCTGCCATGTGACATCCACTTCCCTTAACATCATATGAAGTCCCAGAAAGCGGTTGACGCCTCTGGTTTCTTCATACAGATTGATCTCATTCCAACGTTTCAGGACAGGCACTTCGTATTTTCCCAGTCCAAAGACCTGCACCATCTTGGGACCAAAGCACTTTTCATGCTTGATCGTCATGGTGTCCATGGCACAGCCATCGGAATCAATGCAATATAATCTTTCTTTCATCTTACTTTTCCTTTTTAGAAAATTTCTTAGTATCTGGTGTCCGCATGGTCACAGAAAGCATCCACCGGACTTGTCCCCTTAAACGAGGATTTTCCCGTCAGTTTATCCACTAACTGCTGCATGGTTTCCTTGGAACCATTGTAGGTGTTGATATAAACCGGCACCATAGGCAGGTCGATCAGGTGGAAAGGATGTGCCACAGAAATACCTATCGTCGGGATTTCAGACGCATACCAAGGGATCTCCGGTCCCATCGGAATCTTCCAGTGCAGGGATCTTTCGTTTGTGGTCGAAAAATCTCCGACATCACAAAGTACGATCGCCGCATCATACATAGAGCAAAATTCTGTGACAGATACTTCTGCCAATGCTTTTTTCCCATTTACCCCCTTAGGACTCAGATACTTCAGCGGTTTCATCTTATAGATTGTCACCTCAAATCCCGCTTCCAGCAAGGCATCTGCCAGAAGATCCGATGCCTTTTTCTTTTTCCCCATGATCTTATCCTTTAAACTGGTTTTCTGTACCGGATAAATGATAATGCGCTTTTGCTCTTTTGGAGAGAGCGGAAGTTGGTCTTTGGTATTCTTTACCAGTGTGATAGACTCATCGATCACACGCTTTGCAGCGTTTTTATGTTCCTGGCACCCGATCACGGACAAGCCTTCCTCCGGCGGCATGAGTTTTCCTTCTTTTTGTTTTTCATGCAAATGCTGATAAGCCTTAAAAGCCAGAATGGTGCGCACGGCTTCGTCCAATCGTTCCTTTGTCAGTCTGCCATCCGCAAGGGCTTCTTTCAGATAAGTGATATCCTCATCATGGTCGCGGTAATAAAGGATCATGTCACATCCACTCATGAGCATCTTAGGAATGAAATCATGGCGGCGCATACGGGATGTAATGCCGACCATATGGGTTGCATCTGTAACGACCAGCCCATTAAAGCCCAACCGGTCTCGGAGAAGATTCTGCAAAATTTCCGGCTGCACAGTTGCAGGCATGATATCCTCATCTGCAATTTGCGGATTGAATTTCTTGGTGTAAGATGGCAGTGCGATATGTCCGATCATGACAGACGGTACACCGGCATCGATCATTTTTTTATAAACTTTACCAAAGGATGCATCCCAATCTTCGCAGGATAGATCATTGATGGTCGTGCAAAGATGCTGGTCTCTCTCGTCCATCCCATCCCCCGGGAAATGCTTCATGCAGGCTGCAACGCCGGCATCGTGTGCCCCTTTCATATACTCGACCGAGTAATCTGCCACGGTATCTACATCATTACCAAAAGCACGGGTTCCAATGACACAGTTTCTCCAGTTAAAATCAATATCCGTGATCGGTGCAAAGGTCCAGTTACAGCCTACGGCTGCCGCCTCCTTACATCCATAGTACCCCAGTGCATAGGCATTTTCGATATGTCCGGTTGCCGCAATAGCGATCTCATCCCCGATCTTGGTTCCACCCTTGACAGCACCGTTACCACCGCCCTCGATATTGGCGGCGATCAGTGCCGGTATCTTGGAATTCTTCTGGATGGTCATATTCTGCTCATAGACCTTTTCCGGTTCCATATTGTTATAGCGGAAACCGCCAAATTGATTTTTCTTTTGGGATGCAGCCACCTCTTTGGGTGTGTCATTCCAGAGCATATCCACAAAAACCTGATTTAATTTTTCTTCTTCACTCATCCGGGCGAGTGTCTCTTCCACCCATTGGAGATCTTTTTCTTTCAAACAAAATGGTGCTTTTGTATAATCTCTTGCCATTATGCTTCCTCCCTGTCTGCATGTCTTTCTGCTAAGATCTTTGCATTTTCCTCAACTTTCTCCTTGGTCAGCGGATATAAGAACTTCATCACCAAGGCGAGTGCCAGGAAGCAGACTGCCGGAATGATACAGGTAATATTGTAAATGTCGTTGACGACGCCTGTCTCATAAGCAGTCTTTGTGCTATAGCCGATGAGAGACAGCATGAGTCCGACCAGACCGGAAGCCAGTGCCTGTGACATCTTTCTGGAAAAAGAATAAAGAGAATAGATGTTACCGTCTTCTCTTGTACCCATCTGCACTTCCGTATCGTCAATGACGTCCCCGATCATAGCCCAGTTGATCAGGGAAAACGTACCGCAGCCGGCATAGGTCAATCCATATAAAAGGACAAAGGTCCAAGCATTGTGTGTATGCATAAAGAATGCAACAAACATCATGGCACTACTGAAAAGTCCTGCAATGAATGCCAGATTCTTGCGTCCCAGTTTGATGGAAACCTTGACCACAAAAATGGCACAGATCAAAGTCATCAGAACGCCGACCGCACTTGCTACCGCCTGTGCCTTGGTGTTTCCAAAATAGTTTGGATAAATGTAAGGTGACATACCGGATAAGGTGTTATTGGCAAGTCCCAGTAATAAGGTATAAGCAATGATGACCAAAAGTCCCTTGTTCTTTCCCCAACCGGTAACCAGTTTTTTCAAGTCAAATTTTTCTGTCTTGGTTTCTACTTTGATTCGTTCTGTCGTCATGCTATAGCAGATCATGTAGCAGACAAAGGCACAAACAGAACATACGGCTGCTGCAATACAGATCTTGCTCGGTGATAAGACTTTATTTCCCGCCTCATCCGTATAATATACAACAAGTGGGAATACAACACCGATCACTGCGGTTGCCAGCGTTGCACCCAAGGTACGGAACTTTGACAAAATGGCACGTTCCTTAGGATCTGATGTAATGGCAGATGCCATAGATCCATAAGGGATATTGGCCCCCGTGTAGCAGACACTTCCCCAGAGCAGATAGGTAAAGAACATCCAAAAGATCTTAAAGCCCATCGGCATATCCTTAAACCATACGGCATACATGAGAAAAGATGCCAGAGCGACCGGGCCACTCATACGGCGGATCCACGGTGCAAACTTTCCTTTTTCTGTCCGTGGACTGCGGTCTACCACCTGTCCCATGAAAACATCTGTAAATGCATCCACAAATTTTGCCAGCATCATCATGAGTCCGACCAGAGCTGCGGATACTCCCATAACATCCGTATAAAACTTCATCAAAAACAGTGTTGCAAACACAAAGGTAAAATCGTTTGCAAAATCGCCAAACATATACCCTACTTTGTCTTTTGTTCCGAAAGACGAAACTCTCCCTTTATTTTCCATTTCCTTTTCCTCCAATTTCTTTTGGGTAGTGTCAAAAACTACCCATTTTTTATTGTTTAAATTCCCTTTAAACCTTGAT
>CAVGHS010000112.1:426-6511 GCA_963629085.1 bacterium | reverse complement strand
TTAGTCCTGCTCATGTATAAGATCTTGTCTACCGAGGGTAAGAAACGCCAAAAGTATATGGCTGTCTTTGGTCTGTCCCTTGTGGTGGCAGCCGTGCTCTTTTTCTGGTTTGAACTTTTCTCTCATGCCAACGGCAATGGCATCTATGAGGAGATTGTGGCAAATGCCAAGAAATTGTGCAAAAACGGGAAAATCCATCAGGACGTTGTGGATAAAGAGATTTTGGGCATCGATCTAACCGGCCGGGAAGTGGAGTTTCACCGTATGAATGCGGTGCAGTTTCCCATCTTTGTCCTTTTGATGCTGCCTTACATCCTGCTTCTGGTGCGCTTTTTTAAGGGGCTGGTCACACAGGCGGCAGAGAAAAAAGATAAGATCAAATATATCTTTGCAGCCATCGGGGCAGGAACTATCCTGCCGGATCTGCTCTTAAAGGTGGATTTCGGGCGCTGGATGTATGCGATCATCGCTTATTACTGCGTAGTGCTGTTGGCGCTGTTTGCCATGGGAGATGAGGCGGTCGGAAAGCAGTTTTGTCTGCAGATAGACCGCGTCAAAAAGCATGGCTTTGCAGCCGCGGTCATGCTCTTGTATCCGCTGGTACTGCAACCGCTCTGGGATGTGGCGATCTGCAGTGTCGTTGCCAAACTCGCAGGCTATATCAATACCGGCTTGGGACTGGGCTGGTGGTAGGCTTAGGGAAGGGTTCGTTCCTTCAGCCAACTGCAAAATTGCGGTGATTTGATCGGATAATATAAGGTACGAGGGGCTATGCGTTTGCATAGTCTCTTATAAGTTGCCATGGTTTCGGCATATTGTTCTTTATAAAGATGTCGGTGCTTTTCGTCTTTTAATATGTGGATATCATCAAAAATAACATCAAAATAAAAATTGTAGGCTTTGATATAGGCTTCCGGGAAATCCTTTTCCAGAAAATCCAGGATCTTGTCATATGCCCTGTATGCTAAAGGCTGACGGTCGATGATGTCAGTATCCTTGTGGGTCAGGCTGGTAGGCAAAAACATATAGTGATAGAAGATATTGGGCATGATAAGGGCAGAAGAGATCCGCGCACCGGCTTCCAGTACCCAGAGTTTGTCCTCGTAGATGGTAAGTGACTCATCATAAAGAGGCAAGGCACCATCCGCATCCCGCAGGGCAGAGGTACGCCAGATCTTGTTCCATGGATAACCGCCGCCATAATGGATGTTGTCGGAGGCAACCTCGATCAGGAATTCGTCCTGTCCGCAGCGGATATTGTGATCTGTGGTCTCTGTGCGTGGAAGATAGACATGCTTGGAACCATCGGGAAGCCTTTCCTCGATGGGAGTCAGATTTTTTATCATTTCCAGGTGCTTGCCCAGGGTAGACATGGAAAAATCCTGTGTGATGCAGTGATCTACGCGTGTGCCATCCGCCAGATGATCCTGCCAGCCGAAGCAGACCAGATCTGCATTTTCTTTTGCAAGGGCTTCCATGCAGGCAGACCAAGTGTGGGGATCCAGATAGTCATCTGAGTCGATAAAGGTCAGAAAATCGCCGGTCATATTTGCCATACCGTAATTTCTGGCAGAGGAGACCCCACCGTTTGGCTTATGGAAGAGCCGGATGCGGTCGTCGCGGGCAGCCAGAGCATCCAGATCTGCCTGACAATCCGGATCAGATCCGTCATCCACCAAAATGATCTCGGCATTGCTATAGTCCTGCCCGAGCAGGCTGTCAATGCAGCGGTTCAGGTGTAAGGTCGGTGTATTATAAACCGGCACAATGACACTGATTTTTGCTTTTTTTACATTTGTTTCCATAAAACCCCTCATTTTCCGGCAGAAATCTGCCATATTTCCCATATATACTTAGGATAATCATACCCAATGTTGAATTTTACATCAAGATAAAATATAATTTAATAATATGCTAGGAGCATTGTGCCCAGGCATACAAGGATAGGTGAGATGAGAACAAAGAATACTTTTTTAAATGCCCTGGCAAATTCGGGCTCTTATATTGTGAATTTGATACTTTCTTTTGTGGCACGTACGATCTTTATCCGCGTCCTGTCACAGGAGTATCTGGGTGTGCAGGGACTGTTTGGCAATATCCTTTCTGTGCTTTCTCTGGCAGAACTCGGCATCGGAACAGCCATGATCTACCATATGTATGGTCCGATCGCGCGCGAAGATGAAAAAGAGATCACGGAACTGATGAACCTCTACCGCAAACTCTACTCTTATGTAGCAGGCTTTATCACGGTGGCAGGACTTTGTCTGGTTCCTTTCTTAAAATATTTTATTGCGGACGATCCCGGGATCAGCGGGCTGACAGGGATTTACCTGCTTTATCTGTTGAATACGGTGGTTTCCTATCTGTGGGGCTACAAGAGAGCCTTGATCGACGGACATCAGAAGGGCTATATCAGTACCCTTTATGTGACAGCCTTCATGACCATCCAGTTCATCGCGCAGATCATTGTGCTTTTGGTATTTGAAAACTTCATCATATATCTTTTGATGCAGATCATTTGCAATATTTTGACCAATCTTTCGATTGCATGGAAGTGCGACCGGATGTATCCGTACCTGAAAAAGGATCGCAAGTCCCTGCCGTCCAAGGAGACCCGGAAGAGCATTTTTAAAAATGTCAGCGCCATGTTCATGCACAAGTTGGGGGATGTCATGGTCAACAATACAGACAGTCTGATCATTTCTGCTTTTGTCGGTCTGGTGACGGTTGGTATTTTTGACAATTATCGTATGCTTTTAGGAAGCGTCAATACAGCCATCAACGGTATTCTGGGTTCCTTTGTCGCAAGTATCGGAAACCTCAGCGTTACGGATGATAAGGAACGCGTTTTCCATGTCTATAAGACCTTGAATTTTATTGGCTTCTGGATCCATTCCTATGCGGCGGTGACCTTCCTTGTCATGTTCAATCCTTTTATCGAGGTTTGGGCAGGCAAAGATTATCTTTTCCCGATGAGTGTCGTATTTTTAATCGTACTGAACTTTTACATGAGCGGTATGCGCAAGGTGACACTGAATTTTCGTGATGCCATGGGACTGTATTGGTATGACCGCTACAAGCCGATCTTTGAAGTGATCGTAAACCTTGTGGTTTCTATTGTCCTGGTCATCAAGTATGGTCTGGTCGGTGTTTTGATCGGTACTTTTGTATCGACGGTCGGTGTCTGCTTCTGGGTGGAGGCACTGGTTACCTACAAACACGGCTTTGAAAAAAGCGTTAGCCATTACTTTAAGATGTTTTCCATCTATACGGCATCTGCGGTGGCAGTCGGCGGCTTTACTTACTTTGTCTGTAGTTTTATTGCCATGGGCGGATTGCTGGAGATATTCCTAAAACTTGTCGTCTGTACAGTCATGTATAATGTCCTGCTGATGGCACTCTATGGCAGAACGGTAGAGTATAAGGAGTTCATGGAAAAACTGATCGGTCTCGTCGAGGGCAAGATGGGACGCGAGATGACGGGGCTGCGCAAGGTATTGATGCGGTAGAGGATTATGGGGGAATGTTATGGAAGAGAAAATATTTTTGTGGATAGAAGATAGAAAAGGAAAGGCTGGCTATATATTTTGGGCAATGTTAATGAACCAATTGTATCCGAATGTCATAGTCGTTAGTCAAAAAAATAGCAGTGAATTATTAAAGGCTGTTAGAACAATAGATTCTCAGAAAAACAAATATATTGTAGTGATGGATAATTCATTTGATAATTTGCAGATTATTATGGAACAGAAGAAATTGCGTCAGTATGCAAGGCAAAGGGATAATGTAGCATTACTTGACGTGATATGTTTTGAATATATCTTATTGGGATTTTCTGATTTATTAGAATGGGTATTTGCTAAAAATGATGAATTGCTAGATAAGCGCGAAAACGCGGTATTGGCTAGAAATAAATTAGTAGAGTGTATGCAAAGTGGCAATATGCATTATAAAGATATGGCTGAAATTGCTACATATGATCCCAGAATACAAGATCATAATATAGAACAATTAGTGGCTAGATTGTTATTTGATATAACACGCAATACAGGTTTTGAGGTGTCAAAAGGAAAGGTCGGAGATTGTTGGGTTAGGTCATGCTGTGAATGGCAGGAGCGTCGGGAAGATGATATTTGTGGGTTAGATGATATGCGGCTATCGCTATATGAAAAAATGAAAACAATATATGAAAAATCGTGCTTAAGAAATCAATTTGAAGCGCTTGGACTGGAGATGATGAAATGATTACGATATATAAAAGAAGGCAGGATATACCCGATAATATGGAATATATTGCACTGAATGATGTCTTTTTTGATCAGAATACAGCATCAAAGTTGGGTGAACAGGCAAAGACGATTATAAAACAAATTGATGGTGCAGAACTTATTAGTCAATATACAATAAAGTCTATATTTAATGGTACTGTATTGGATGTTGATCGACTATCATCTGGCTGTAAGACAGTTCTGAATGTCTTATATTACCCGGATAAAGTATTTTGTTTGAAAGAATGTGGAGATAATGCATTAGAGGTTCTTTATAGAATGGAACAAGGAAATGTATATAGTGAATATGCAATGATTCCATTGGACATGAGGCCTGTTGCTGTTAAAACTGAGGATGATACGAAAATCATAGAGAATTATGAGGGGTTAAAGGAGTGGTGGAATGATGAATGTTAAGCCGGTTGTCATGGAACATTTTTCAACAGTGCATTCATCTTTTGTGATAGATTTTCAATTTAAAAATAATATAACAATTCTGATGGGAGACTCAGGGACAGGAAAAACAG
This sequence comes from bacterium, assembly GCA_963629085.1. GTDB lineage: Bacteria > Bacillota > Clostridia > Lachnospirales > Lachnospiraceae > Pararoseburia. The sequence goes on along the minus strand of CAVGHS010000112.1, from coordinate 1,716 downwards.
CAGTGTTTTCAGCAATTCGGGAGTGTGCTGCCACGAATCCACAACTATTGTGCTTGAATTATTTAGACTATCAGAAAGATATTCGAATGATTATAAGTATGGCGAAAGATAAGTTGATTGTTATTGATAACGCAGACATATTATTAAGCGATGAGATGAGGAAATACATTGCACTGGATGGAGAAAATCAGTATTTAATTATTGGTAGAAATCCTAGAAATCTTTTTGCAACGAAAGAGAACCTGTATGAACTACATGTTGAACAAATAGGCGAACAGACGAGATTTACGATTGGAGAGTATCTGTAAAAAATGAACCCGGTTTATTTACGGGATAAAGTGAGGGATAGGATTATTTGCGAGATGATAAAGGGTGAGGCATGAAGGTAAATAAAAGAATTGCATATTTGGATGTGTTAAAAGGTATCAGCATGCTTCTGGTGATCTATTGTCATGGTGTTTTACTTCTGTATCATTCTGTGGTTGGAAATTTGATGATGACCTTAGCCTGGGGAGCCGTTCCTTGTTTTGTGATGGCATCGGGAGCAGTACTACACCAGAGCAGGCATTTTACTTGGGAAAAACATGGTAAGCGTGTTGGTGGCATGTATGTGACTTTGGTATGTTGGCGCCTGCTTTATTTGGTGGTTTACAGGCTTGCAGGAAAGATTACCGGGATCTCCCTTTGGGCGTGCATCAGGTATCTGTTCTTTCTACAGGATTATGAGGGCGTGGATACAGGGGTCATGTGGTATATGATCGCCTATCTGGGGATTATGATCGTATATCCCATTACCTATTTCCTGTTTACCGGAGGTGCATTGGGAAAGCAGATTGCCTTCGTAGTGATGTTGTTATCCGGAATGACAGGTATTCTTTCCCTATCAATCGATTGGCTGGTTGGACAGATCAGCCATGGAGGCAGTATACCTTTGCAGGCATGGAATAGCATATTGACCTTTGGCAATAACACCAATTTGCTGTTTTATTTCCTGCTGGGGGCATTTTTCCTGGAATATCAGAACCATTCTGATAAAGGGAAATATGATTGGATATACAAACGTAGACTGCCTTTATCCGGGCTATGTCTGGTGATCGGACTTATGGGACTGGAGTTCGTCAAATATCGTGAGACAGGCTTGCTGATCTGGGGAGATACTTATTTGGGCTTTGGCAATCCTGATGGTTATTCTTTGTCATGTGATCGATGTCAATTGTCTGTTTTGGCTGGGATATCAGGAAATGTCCGGGGCAAGACAGATCATCCTATATACATTGCTGATCTTTGGCA
>CAVGHS010000112.1:0-416 GCA_963629085.1 bacterium | reverse complement strand
GATGTGGCGTGCCGCTCTTTCTTATGATCACAGGCTATTTGCTGTTGGATCGAGACTACAGTCATGGCAAATGGAAAGACTTCTATTTACACAAATGGCTGCATCTTTTTCTGCTGACGGAGATCTGGTTTATCATATATGAAGGATTTTCAGTCTTGGTACAGGGGAATCCCTTTGTAGGAAAAGACCTTGTCCTGCGTATGTTATTTTTCAAAGAACCGGTCTTGTCACATGCCTGGTATCTGCCGGTTATATTGGGGTTGTATCTGATATTACCGATTGTTGCGCAGTTATTAAAGCGGACTTCAGATAGGAAAATCGCTTTACTTATAGGAATGCTACTGTTGGTAATGATATGTTTGCAGATATGGCAGAAAGAACGATTGGCTCAGCACCTATCATACTTGATATATACC
>CAVGHS010000111.1:0-6565 GCA_963629085.1 bacterium | reverse complement strand
CTCCATACAGATGGTGCTTTTCTCGGTAGCGATCCTCTTTTTGGGCTACTTTGTTGTGGGATCTTTCTATTTCTTTTCCACAGTGATCTTTTTGAAGCCCTTTAAAGAATTGCAGAAATATTATAAAAAACAGTGGTATGTAGTCTTTTTACTGCCATTTTTCAATCTGCTTGTATTTTTTATCCGCTTTGCCGGGATCATCAACAGTATCAATACCAGCAGTGCGTGGAAAACAAGGAACTTTACGGAAGAAAAACAGGCATTTAAAGACGAATTTATGGGAAATACATCCGGAATCCGTGGTGTGATCCAAAAGATCCGGGCATTTGTTAATGTGGCGGGCATGGAAGATGAATAAAACGGATCATAGGATAGGATGTAAAACGGAGGCAGGATTTTGAAAAAGAAAGAACTGCGGCAAACAGCAGAATGGCAGAATAAAAAGACGGATATCAAAAAACTGGAACGGAAGTTTCGAAATGTCCTGATCATAACGCTTGTGGCTGTCGGTCTGATGGCGGGGCTGGGGCATTATCTGATGCAGCGCTACACGACAACGATCATGAATGTATATGCGACCCAGCAGGATAACTATGTGCAGTTGGTTTTAGATCAGATCAACTTACAGGAGAATGGAACGGAAGAGAGTATTATTTCTGACATTATCGAGACTCTGGATAGTGGAAATACGCATTACTGGACACTTTCCAAAGAGGAGAACATCCTTTTTGTAAAAAATGTCACAGAGACGGATAAATATCAGGGAACTTCGCTGGATGAGTTTTACGACACCGGTTCGGCAGATGAATTTGTGAAATCCCTGCGCTTAAATCATGTGACCCATGAACTGATCAAGATGGATGATTCACGTTATGTGGCATCCGGTGTGATCTTTTCCTATAATGATACACAATATACCCTGTGTCTTTTGACGGATGAGACTGTTATTCTGGATAATAATGAGTTTCTGTCAACGCGGATCAGTATGTATATTTATGTCATTATCATCATGGTCGTGATGCTGATCGTAGCCATGATGGCAGAGACGACCGTGAAAAAGAGAGAATTGGATAACAACCTTTTGCATAGCTGTCTGGAAATCCAGAATCAGCATATTGAGCGATTGGAGCGCGAGGCAAAAGAGCGGGATGCCTACGATACCAGATTGAATCTTTATCAGGAGGCGGTGCTTTCGGAATTTGCCCACAAACTGGATGAAAGAGGTCTGGAGCAGGCGGTGGTCACGGTATTGCATTTTGCAACGGAGTCGGATACCAAACAGTTTTTGGCGGATTCTATGACAAAACTGGATCAGGAGATCCTGCGTTTCAAGAAAAATGAAACGACCATTATCTTGTTGATGTGTCATTACACTTATGAAATGGCATGGCGCGTTATCCATAATGTAGGAGCCGTGGATCAGATCCGTCATATGGAGGATGTCAAGGAAAGCAAAAAGACCATCACAGAGGCATGCACAGAAGCGGAAGAAAAGGAGTGGTAAGTCATGGCATTACAGTTGAACCGTACCTATCGTTTTAAATTTTATCTCAATGCAAATCATTACATCATCATCAACGGTGTGGAGGGTGAGACGCATCCGCATACATGGGAGTTTACCATTGATATCATGATCAAAAATGATGAATTTGTGGAATTTAACACCTATGAGAAATCTATCAGTGAGTATTTTGCAAAGTATCAGAATGGGATCATGAATGATTTTGAACCCTTTGATACGATCATTCCAACTTTGGAAAATATGTCGGAGAAATTTATTTTAGATATCCGCGATATCGTGGAGGCTGGTGATGCCAAACTGATCAAGATGGAAAGCAGTGAGACACCGACCAGAAGTTATATCATCAGTTTCGCAGAGGACGAGGATTTCAAGGAAACGCTTCGCAACCGACGCAGAGAAAGCATGGATGCAGAGATCGATGCAGTCGTTGACCGGATCGCACAGAAAAAGGAAGACTGACCATGAAAAAAAGAGGTAAGACGATATGCATGATCGCTATTATGCTGGTGCTTTATGCCTTGATCGCAGTCGGTCTTGTATATATGCTTTATCGCGGTGGAAATTATCCCGCAGGAACAAATACATTTCAATATATCTATCGTGCCAAGATGCTCTTAAAGAGCATCGGCGAGGGCAACTGGTTTCCTTTGTACGATCCTTACTGGTTTAATGGAGAGCAGTTGCTGCGTTATGTGGAACCATTGCCGATCTATCTGTTGGCGGCATGTCAGGCTCTTATGGGCGGAGATGCTAATATGGGCTATCTCCTTTTTGTGGGATTGCTTTATTTTGCGGGCGCGATTGGATGGATCTTTATCGGAAACAAGATCGGGCGTTTAAAGAGTGGATTTCTCCTAGGCGCTCTCTGGTTCTTTATGCCCAATAATATGCATACCCTCTTTTTGTTGGGAAATCTGGCAGAAGCCAGTGCTATGATCTTTTTACCGATTCTGTTTGGTTTTGCCTATGCATGGTTTTTCAGTGATATCAAAAAGAGCAGTAGTTTGGCTGGCATGATCTGCAGCGAATTTTTGATCGCTTGCTGTAGTGTGCGCTACAGTATTTTTGTGGCGATCACAGTCCTGTTTTTGGGTGTCTTGGTTCATTTCATCTATAAAAAGAAGCCGGGGATCCTGCTTGCGGTAACAGCCGTGATCCTTGGTATCCTGCTGTTTGGCATTTGGATCTATCCATCCATGCGGGGAGACGGCTCTAACACCTTTAATGTCACTGTTATGAAGAATTATTTCCAAAGCGCATGGCAGTCTTTGAACCCGACATATCGTTTGCAGGGAAATGACCAACACTACTATTTTGGTATGGCTGCGTTTGTCGTGGCGGTTTTTGGTGTTATCGCAGGATCGAAAAAGTCCCGTGTAGGATATGTGGCAGGACTGATCCTGTTTTTGGGAACGACCAGCAGTGCTTATATCCTCCTTTCCAAGATGCCGGGAAATCAGTATTTTTGGATGACAGAGTATATCTCGATCGCGCTGTGTCTCATCCTGTTGAGCCTGGTCTATTGGAAATCCTTAAAAAAGATTTTTTACCTCTTATGTGTGGCAGTCCTTTTGCTGGATGCCTACCCATCGATCAAGGTCAATCAGGGGCAGGGCTACTATGATGCCAACGCGCAGTTGGATGTTTTTGCGGAAGCAACGCTTTTAGATCAGGCAAGAGAGATCACAAAACAGCGTATGTTCTTTTTGGATGGAGATATTTATGGCGCAAGTGCTGCTTATATGGCAACCATGGCAGATGACGGTCAGGGGATCGTAGCCCAGACCGGGGGAAATGGCTGGCAGTATGCAGCATCTTCCGAAAATGTCATGGATATCAATGAGGCGATGAATGCCAGACATTATACATATCTGTTTGACCGTTTGCTTTTACTGGGAAATGACACGGTTCTGATCTATACGGATGCGACCAAGTATCTGGCAAAAGATATGGATGATGTGATCGCGGCGGCTAAGACCAGTGGCTATGATCTGGTTACCAGCAAGGGAAAATACTATCTTTTCCATCAGGATACGCCGGAAACGTTTGGTGTGGTCAGCCAGTATGATGCTATTAGTATCGGTAAGTCGGGAAAACTTTTGACTTATTCGTATGCGGATATGATTCAGGGGAAATCGGGCAATTTAAATGATTATGGTTTCGCAGACCTGAAGGATTATAAACTGATCTATCTGTCCGGCTTTACTTATGATGATCAGACCAGTGCGGAAAATCTGGTGATGAAACTGGCAAAGGTCGGTGTAAAGATCGTGATCGATGCGAATGGTATACCGACTGACACTTATACAGGTATTCAGGAGTTTTTAGGTGTGGATTGCCAGAGTGTCAAATTTGAAAATGGATACCCGATCCTATATTACAATAACGAGGAGATCCTCTGTGATCTTTTCCCACAGGATGAGAAAGAGTGGAAAACGGTTTGTATGAATGGTCTTACCAATGTGAAGGGCTATCTGTATGAAAATGGCATACAGATGGCATTTGCGGGAACAGCCAAGAATGAAAATATCTCATTTATCGGTATCAGTCTGGCATATCATTATTATCGGACGCTGGATGAGAATGGAAGTAAAAAGATCATAGATGATCTGATCGGTGAGTATGTGACTCAGGAGCCTGAGCACAAGATCGTGCCATTGACGATAGATTGGAAGAAGAATCAGGTGACGATCACATCCCTATACGACAATGTCAATACGACACTTGCCTGTACGGATAATATGATACAGACGCTTGATTTTGATGCTTATGGACATCAGGTCTATGTCAAGAAAGGATCGACGACGATTACATTTTATTACCCATATTTGTTACAGGGAATTGCTATATCGGTCGTTGCCTTGCTGGCAAGTGTCATCCTTTTATGGATCGTCAGAAAACGAGAGAAGCAAAATTCCATAGAAAAAGTGTAGAGGAATATGAAACAGGAAAAGAAAGAAAAAAACAATCATAAACTATATATTGTACTTGAAATTCTTTTGGGAATTGTCATATTTGCCGGGATTTTTCTGTTCTTCTATCTCAGGGAATATCAACCGTCAGGAGCAGATGTCTATGGACATATCTATAAGGCGAGATTTCTGGGAGATCAGATCAGAGATGGAAATGTATTCCCGATCTTTGCGAGAGACTGGTACAATGGCTATCAACCATTTCGTTACTGGCCGATCCTCTGCTATTATGTGATGGCTTTTTATTATCTGTTGACGGGTAGTGCAATCTATGCCTATTATTTCTTATTTGCCACGGTATTTGCCCTAGGCTATATAGGATTTTGCTTAATCGCCAATCGGGAAAAAAGATACATTTTTATTCTGATCGGTATCGTTTACTTTTTCCTGCCGGATAATATCCGTCTGATGCTGGGAGAGGGAAATTTGGCGCGTGTGCTTCTCATGGGTATGTTGCCATTGTTTTTTTATTTCTTTACCAACTTGATCGAGCATAAGAAATCGCTTATCCCAACGGTTATCATGGTATTTTTGTTTACAAATATTCATGTGATGCTAGTTGCCATGTGTGCTATCATCTTTTGTCTGTATGGACTGTGGGATGGCTGGAAACGTGGAACATGGTATTTGGGCCCTTTGGCGTTTGTCCTTGGATTTTTGTCTGCCGGTATCGTTTTACTGCCCGCCCTTTTAGGTGATGTTGTTGGCGGTAGTGATTCGTCAACATCGAGTGACGTGGCAGATTGGAGTCAAAGTTTAGTTACTTCCCTCAGTTTTACAGACCGTATGCCGGGAAAGACGGCAGGAACCATTGGTTTTATGTTGGTGCTGATCGGTGTACTGATCCTGATCTTTGGAAAGAGGAAGAAAGCGACTGTCGTGGCACTGATCTTCCTATTGCTGACCTCGGAGTTTTTTTTACCGCTGGTGGAAAAACTGCCATTCTGGATGTTACGTTATGTGCAGATGTGTTATGTGCTGATCTGCTATGAATGGGGATTCTTGGAGTTCAAGAAAAAGGGGTGGATTTGGCTTACATTCCTGATGATATTTGTGGATATTGCGCCATCCTATCCATATTTTATGCAGACAGAAGAACCGATTGAAAAGGGATCACTGCTGGAAGAGGCAGTAGACCAGACCAATAGTCGTTTGGGCGTTATTGATGAGAGTGGTTTCAAATCCTATATTTCCTACTATGCATACGAACATGGCGTAGATTATGCGCAGGGCTGGGGCTTACAGGGAGCAAAGACTAGATCGCATATTGTCCATATGACAGAGGCAGCAAAATACGGCTATTATTCCTATACTTTCCAAGATCTATTGGAATTGGGATGCGATAGTGTTTTGTTTAAAAAGAGCATATTGGAAGAGAATTTTGACATAGAGGAGATCAAGGAGGCGGCAACCAAGTATGGTTATGCTTATGTAGAAGATACGGATGCGTCTATTCTTTTTCATTTGGAGGGAGTAGAAGGACAGTATGGTGTTAATATATCGGCTGATAATCTGGCGATCGGATCCTCTGCTTTGTATGTTTCCTATATGTATCCGTCCTTTGTGGCTGGTGAGAGCAATGATCTGGATGATTACACCCTGGATGAACTCAAGCAGTATAAGAAGATCTACCTGTCAGGATTTACCTACAGTGATCAACAAAAGTTCGAGGAATTGTTGACATCTTTGGCAGATGCGGGAACGGAAGTGTATATTGATGCCAAGAGTCTGCCGAAAAACCGCTATGGTATTGGCAATCTTTTTGGTATTGAGATTCAAGACATTACTTTGACAAAAGTTTCTGAGTGGAAATATGGAGACGAAACATATAAGATTGATCTGCCAAACAAATGGGTTTCCCAATATCTGACAAGTAGCAGCCAAGATGTGACGATGGAAAACTTTGTGACAGATGGTTTGGAACTGGGATATTTTGCGACCTATGATAAGAATATACATGTTATGGGGATGAGTCTGCCATATTTGTTGGCAGAAGATCCGCAGACAGACCTGCGTGCGCTGGTAGAGAAGATGTTTGCTATGAAGGAATCAGACACCAATGTTTCTTACG
>CAVGHS010000110.1:0-6628 GCA_963629085.1 bacterium | reverse complement strand
ATATACTGTCAAAAACCTTGAAAAATGGGAAAATTATATATAAAATTCTATTATAAAGGAGAAGGACATGGACAAAGGATATTTTGAAGTCAATCAGATGGCAGATCTCTGGCGCACGCCGGTGACGGCTTTTGCAGGAAATGTCATTTACAATGGCAGGCACTGGCATGAGCACATAGAGATGATCCTGTGTGTGCTGGGGCAGGCGCGTGTGACCATAGAGGAAGAAGAATATATCTTAGCCCCGGGGGACTTTGTGACGATCAACAGCGAGCAGTCCCATATAACTTGTGCCGGGGAAGAAGGCTGTCTGCAAGTGATCGCATCCATCCGCAAGGATGCTTTGCAGGACATGGATCAGCATTGGATCTATTGCAATTCGACGAAAGAGGATACAAGCGTCTGCCCGGAGGATAGAGAAGCGATCGGGCATATCCTCTGCGCGCTGGCGTCGTCTTTGGTGACGGGCAATCTGCTTTTTGAGGAAAGGGAGAGTCTGCAAAATCTGTCCTACCAGTATCAGTTGCTTGCCATTTTAGCCAAATACAAGAAAAAGACCGATGTCAAAAAGACCAGACATGAGACACTGGTCAGTGCTATGGTGCGCTACATCCATGAGCATATGGCAGAGGATCTGAGCACTGCGACGCTGGCAGATCATTTTCACGTCAGCCAGTCCACGGTCTATCGCCTTTTTTATAAGGAAATGGGCGTACATCTGAATGAATATATCACGACCCTGCGGCTCAGTGCGGCGTGTCGTCTGCTACAGAACCAAAAGCAGTCGGTCACGGAGATCGCCTATGCCTGCGGTTTTTCGGGACTGAGTAATTTTTACCGTGTTTTTAAAGATAAAATGGGGATGGCGCCCAAGGAATACCAAAAGACGCATCCGATCATTACGACACCCTATCTATTGCATCAGCCGGATATTATGAAATTAAACCAGTTCCAGAACTTCTGGGAGACCGGTTACGGCGTGGAGGTTTTAGAAGAAATATGAGTTTCGACTTATTTGTAAGACGGTAGAAAAATTCTAAAAATCAGGCGGGCAATGCCCGCCTGGTCTTTTTATCTCATCTTATGCGATCGGTGTGATACCATCATCGGTATATAATTCGTAGTCTGCATCTTCATAGCCGATATATCGCAATGTATTCATATCAATGGCATCGACGTATTCTGCCACATCCACGACCGGAATCTTGTGATCTTTGCGGATGAAGAGTGGTACTTCATTTAGGGCAACATCGACATAGTGCCAGCCCTTTTCCATTGTCTCCTGATAAATCGTGCCGTCTGCAAGGAAACTGACAAAGATCATTTGTTGATGCCACGGTTGGCTTCGCCCAGACCATAGATGATATCATCCGGCTGCATGATGTAGGTAAAAGAAAAACCATCCTGGATCGAGAACGTGCCATAAGCGGGATCACCCATGCTTGCCGGGATCTCTTTTATGACGGCATCCGTTTCGATCGGATCACCGTAGATATATTTTTGGATCATTGTAAAAACCTCCTTTGTATTTCCAGTTCGATAGATCTTACTTGTATTTTAGCAAATAGGAAAAAGTCTGTCTTACAAAATCCTACGTTTTTATACAATTTTCCGTGGAAAGAGGGAAAGAATTTAAGTCTTGAGGAAACCGCCTCATCTGTGGTAAATTAGAAGGCAGTGAGGATAAATAATATGGATAAAAATCTCTTAAAGGACACCGAAAATTACTGGACCAATCGTGCCGATGGTTACTCGCAGGTCAATCAGGAGGAACTGTCTGGCGTACAGCATGAAAATTGGAAGGATTTTTTGGTGCGGGAAATAGAAAGGCATTATCCGGGACACCGGCCGTCAGAGATCCATATTTTGGATATCGGATGTGGACCCGGATTTTTTTCTGTTATTTTGGCAGAATGCGGTTATCCGGTGACCGCCATCGATTACACGCAGGCAATGCTGGAGGAGGCAAAAGAGAATGCCATAGCACAGGGCGTGCGAGACCGGATCACATTCCAACAGATGGATGCGCAGGCACTGGATTTTTCAGATGACACATTTGATCTTATCATATCCCGCAATCTGACATGGAATTTGCAGGAGCCCGAGCGTGCCTACCGGGAATGGTGCCGCGTTTTAAAAAAGAATGGTCTGTTTTTAAACTTTGATGCGAACTGGTATGGCTATCTGTTTGATGAAGAGAAGCGCGCGGCTTATGAAAAAGACCGCAGAAAGACCATAGAACTTGGCATAGAGGATCATTACACCAGCACGGATATTGATGCCATGGAGCGGATTGCTTACCGGATGCCGTTATCACCGGTCGAGCGTCCGGCATGGGATTTGGACTTGCTTCGTGAGACGGGTATGCAACAGGTAGAGGCGAGATGCGACATCGGTGGACAAGTTTTATCGGAAGTGGAGCAGGTCAATTATGCTGCAACACCTATTTTTATGGTGCGCGGCGTAAAGTAAAAAGATAGAAAAGAGCATAGACGGAAGATATGGGTGAATTAAAGAGCATTGCTTTTGAGGAGCAGGCAGAAAACCTCAAGGATAAAGTACAGGGCTATTGGAGCAAGCGTGCAGAGTCTTTTGCAGAGTTGCGCGAGCATGAGATCAAAAGTCAGAAGGCAGATCGTTGGCTGAATGAGATCTTATGTAAAATGACAGGAAAAAAAGATGCGGATAAAAGGCAGATCACACAGATTCTGGGGAAAGATGCAAGTAACATCAGAATCCTGGATGTCGGTTGCGGCAGTGGCTTCTTTGAAGTTTTGTTGGGACAACATGGATTTCATATTACGGGGATCGATCTGACAAAAGAAATGGTTGCCAAGGCAAACCAGATGATCGCAGAGTACGGCTTGGAGGAAAGCCGTGTCAAGGCGCTGGTCATGGATGCGGAAAATCCGGATTTTGCACCGGAGACTTTTGATGTCATCATCACAAGAAATCTGACATGGACCCTGCCACATCCAATCGAAGCATACGACAAGTGGTATGCGCTCTTGAAAAAGGATGGAATGCTTTTAAACTTTGATGCGGAGTATGCCAAGGGGGCGCACAATCTGTCACTCCCGGAGAATAAGGCGCATAATATGATGAGTGATCCGTTAAAGGAAGAATGTCATGATATTTATCATATGCTTTCCATCAGTACCCTAGAACGCCCGGACTGGGACTTGGAAGTACTGCGTCAGGTGGGATTTTCCGCGGTCAGCGTGGATAAGACCGTAGGAAGCCGTATCTATGCAGAGATGGATGAGTTCCACATACCGGATGCCATGTTTGGGATCGTGGCGAGAAAATAAACTAGATTTCATCAAACACAGCATGTTCGATGGTATCGGTGGCTTCCTTGTGCGTCTGGGCAACGATGCCGAAGGAGTCCTTGTATTCCTTTGGCCCGATACCGAATTCTTTTTTGAAGGCTCTAAAAAAGTTTGTATAATCTTTAAAACCATAAGCCATGGCGACTTCACGCAGAGGCTCTCCGGCAAGGATATTGTTCTTGCAGGCGTAGAGTCTCTTTTTTAATAGGTACTGATGGACGGACATACCCATATTTTCCTTAAATACATGGGAAATGTGGTATTTGCTGACATAAAATTCGCGAGAAAGGGCATTGAGGCTTAGATCCTCGTCCAGATGCGTGTTGATATATTCGCAAAGCCTGGTAAAGAGACTGCCCTGCTCGCTCTTGGCAGCCGTTGGGCGTTCACCCATATAGACAATGCGGTCGATGCTAAGGAGCAGAGAAGCGATATAGCAGGAGATCATGGCATCATGAAAGGGAACGTCGCGCTGACGTTCTTCGATGATGTCGATCAGTTTGTCAAAGAGGATCTGGGCATTGGCAAAGTCACAGGAAAAATGATGGCAGGAGATCTGATTGCCATAATTGAAACTGTAGGTAATATCCGGGTGCAGTGCCTGCAAGCGGGAAAAGAAATCCGGCGACAGCCAGAGCACCATACGGCGGTATGGCTTATCATTGCTGTGAAACTGCGGACGATGAAAAACGCCTGGTGGGATCAGGCAGATATCACCATATTTCAGCGGGTAGACATTTTTCCCGATCTGATAAGAAAGATCGCCCTCCAAAAAGAAGTAGATTTCATAATAATCGTGACGGTGCATGGATACATCGGATGCCTCTTTGTCTTCATAATAAAAGATCTCGAAATCCGAGGTCTGCATTTCCTGTCGTTCCTCAAATTGTGAATGATAATGTTTTGCCATTTTTGATCCCTTTACCTATGCTTTATAAATGTCAGTCTGTGCAATGATTTTACACCCTGACAACAACTTTTGCAATGTTTACAACAAGTTTTATGATTTCAAATCTTTAGGAAAGAATGTACATTATAGTTACAGTGAAATGAGGCATAAGGGCTGAGTAAATCGCCCATAATAATTTTTAAACATGAGGAGGGTCTACATGAAATTATCATTCCGTTGGTATGGAGAAGACGACAAGGTGACATTGGAGCAGATCAGACAGATTCCTGGTATGGATTCTATCGTAACAGCTGTCTACGATGTGCCTGTTGGCGAGGTATGGAGCAGAGAAACAATCGCAAAATTAAAGAAGCAGACAGAAGATGCAGGTCTTCATTTTGAGGTTATCGAGAGTATCCCGGTTCACGAGGATATCAAGTTAGGAAAACCTTCTAGAGACAAATACATCGAGAACTATTGCGAGAACATCCGTCGTGTTGCTGAGGCTGGTATCAAATGTGTATGCTACAACTTCATGCCGGTATTTGACTGGACAAGAACACAGCTCGATCATCCGCTTCCGGATGGATCTACATCACTTGTTTACTATCAGGAGCAGGTTGACAAGGTAAATCCACTTGAGTCTGACAGTGATCTGACACTTCCTGGATGGGATGCAAGTTACTCCAGAGAAGAGTTAAAGGACATCGTAGCACAGTATCAGGAATTATCAGAAGATGATCTTTGGAACAACTTACAGTACTTTCTGGAGAAGGTTATCCCGGTTGCTGCAGAATGTGATGTAAACATGGCTATCCATGAAGATGATCCATGCTGGAGCATCTTTGGACTTCCAAGAATCATCACTTGCGAGGAGAACTTAGATCGTTTCCTCAGTCTGGTAGATGATACACATAACGGCATTACACTTTGTACCGGATCTTTGGGTTGCTCTGCAAAGAATGATGTTGTAAAGATGGCTGCTAAGTATGCTAAGATGGGAAGAATCCATTTCGTACACCTTAGAAACGTACAGGTTCTGGATAATGGATTTGAGGAGAGAGCACATCTTTCATCTTGCGGAAGTCTTGACATGTATGGCATCGTTAAGGCATTACATGACAATGGATTTACAGGATATGTTCGTCCGGATCACGGTAGAATGATCTGGGGCGAGACAGGCCGAGCAGGTTATGGTCTTTACGATCGTGCACTTGGTGCGACTTATATCAATGGTCTTTTCGAAGCAGTTGAGAAGGCGGCCGAAAGCAACTAATAGTTTTCAATTTATCAATAAATGACAGGAGAAAATACAATGATGAAATTACCACTTAATACAGATCTTTCAGGAAAGGTTGCAGTTGTAACAGGAGCAGGCGGTGTGCTTTGCGGAATGTTTGCTCAGGCACTTGCACAGGCTGGTGCTAAGGTTGCAGTCCTTGATTTAAATGAAGAAGCTGCACAGAAGGTTGCTGACGAAATCGTAGCAGAAGGCGGTGTAGCAAAGGCATACAAGACAAATGTTTTGGAAAAAGACAGCCTGATTGCAACACATGAAGCAGTCCTTGCTGATCTTGGTACATGCGATATCCTTATCAACGGCGCAGGCGGAAACAACCCACGTGCTACTACAGACAAGGAATACTTCGAGCATGGTGATATCGACGCTGATACAATTTCTTTCTTCGACTTGGATCCAAGCGGAGTAGAGTTTGTATTTAACCTAAATTTCATTGGAACATTGCTTCCAACACAGATCTTTGCCCAGGATATGGTAGACAAAGAAGGATGTAATATTTTAAATATTTCCTCAATGAATGCATTCACTCCACTCACCAAAATTCCTGCCTATTCTGGAGCAAAGGCTGCAATCAGCAACTTTACACAGTGGCTGGCTGTTCACTTCTCAAAGGCTGGCATCCGTGTAAATGCTATTGCACCGGGATTCTTCTCAACAAAGCAGAATGCTAAGTTGTTATTTAACGAAGATGGAACTCCAACCCCACGTACAGGCAAGATCCTCGCTGCTACTCCAATGGGACGTTTCGGCGAGTCTGAAGAGTTGATCGGAAGCCTCTTATTCCTTCTGAACAATGATGCAGCCGGATTCATCACAGGTGTTGTTCTTCCTGTTGATGGTGGGTTCTCTGCTTACTCAGGGGTATAGGCCGAAAGCAACTTCCTTAAGTAAAACGTTGTTATGTTATAAAGTGGAAAAGAGGTAATATATAATGGAAATGCAAGAATTATTAAAAAAAGTTGAAGAACTGAAGATCGTTCCGGTTGTTGTTCTCGAGGATGCAAAGGATGCGCTTCCTTTGGGACAGGCTTTGATCGATGGTGGACTTCCGGTTGCTGAGGTTACTTTCCGTACAGCCGCTGCCGCTGATTCTATCAAGGCTATGAG
>CAVGHS010000109.1:0-6640 GCA_963629085.1 bacterium | reverse complement strand
GTGAAAGATATAGGCGATCGCGCAGGCACTCAAGCCCCGCAGACCCGTGATCTCATTTCTTCTTTTCTGTGTCATCTTTTAAACTCATTTCCCTGTGTCTCTATTTCCTGCTGTGCCTTACCAAACATTTCCCGGAAAGGTCAATACAGGATATGCAGCCCCTTGATCTTCTTTTGTGCCAGCAGGATCAGTTCTGCCAGACCTATGGTCACAAGCAAGACCGCAAAATATAAAACCGTCGTATTCCAGACATATGTGGTATATTTCCCAATCAGATATTGCAAGCCTTCCATGACACCATAGTGTATGGTAAAGATCAGAACACTGATCCGACGCAGATGCGCACAGATGCGATCCATCCATGTCCGGGCTTTTTCTCCCAATTTTTCCCAAAAATCCACAGACAAAAGCCACTGCAAGAGGAAATAGGATGTCGGAATCAAAAAGAACATAGCACCAAAACTCTGTCCCAGTCCCCTGTCCCGGATCACATGAGATTCGATGACCAAAAGCAGAAAACTAATGAGACAGGGCAATCCATAATTTTCACGTTCCGCGACCTTTTGCCTGCCTGCGTCTGATGTCATAGCCTTGTCACGCCCTTTATAGGCGATCCACATCCCCAGGGCGCAGAAGAAAAATCCATAGGTCAGCCCATTTCCATACCAACCAAAAATGCCGTAGATGGCAGAGTCAAAATATCCCGTCAATTGCCAGCCATCTGTGATGCTGCAATATTCCATCCTTGCCACCGTAAGCAGGAACCAGGGTGCCGATAAAAGGAGACACAAGCGCGGGCCCAGATATTTTGTCAAGATAAAGACCAGCGGCATAGCCAGCAGGAGGGCTGTCATAAACCACATAGCCCCATAATAGCCGCTCAGCCAGTATTTTCTAAGCAGTGCCAAAAGCATCTTTGCCGGTCCTGCTATCCCACGGACACCTCCACACTCCCGCCATGTCCGCGGCAAAACGACCGGTGCATAGATGACAAACCATGCGGTATATAAGCCTAAGATGCGTTTCATATAGTGCCCCAGCATCTGCCACGACATGCCCTGTTTCAGATTGCCGGAAGTTTGCGCAAATATCTTTTCAAAGAACAAAAATGCCGTGATCTGGAAAAACAGGGGGTCTGCGATCCGTGCTATGATATCATCATAGACAAAGGCGGTCTGTCCCGCGAATGGGCGCACATGGATCGCTACGACCAGAATCGCCATAACAAATTTTGCTATGTCGATCGCACGGTATTGTTTTCTTTCTGCTTTTGTATTGGTCATTCTCTTATCTCTCGATCCGTCGACTTTCCTGAATTTACTGAAATCCGCATTTTTGACAAAGAGCATCAATGCCCCGCTTCCAAAGCGGTGCCAGAAATCTGCTATATAATTTCTGCACCAGCAATCCTACCAACAGGCAGGTTGCCACATAAATGACCAGCCAGCCCCAGAATCTTGCCACCGAATAATAGGGATACTGCCCATTGATCCTGCCAAAATACCAATAAACGCCCATGACTGTCTCATGCAAAAGGAATACAAAGAAAACACTCTTTGCCAGACCATTGATAAGCGGCGACTGACGGATCCGCAGTGCCCGGAAGAAAAAGAACACGGCAAGTCCCATAACAAACTGTAAAGGCGCATATTTACCGATCATATGCTTTACGACCAGATTGGCGGCATCATCATTTGCCATGACGCCCGGCATCTTGACATACCAACTCAGCAAAAAGGTAAGCAAAAATCCTGCCACATAAATGCCTGCCATCCACTTCTTTTTGGTCGGCAAGATCCAACGCCTGTAATCGTCCCTGCGCAGATAGCCCATGACAAAATAGGTAAAAAGAAATGCCACCAGATCATTGATAAAGTTCATCTGCAAGGTCACGCCATTGCTGACAAACCAGATACCAAAGCCCAGGCAAAGCAAGCCGTGCCAGACCCGAGGCATGCGTTCCATGAGCCGATTCAGCCATGGATAGACCAGGAGCAGAACCATATAAGGTGCCACAAACCACCATGCCCCGCCCAAGATGTAATCTTCCACAAACCAGTTGCCGGAATGAAAGCCCCAAAGCCCCCGGATGACCACAAAACGGACAAGATAAAGTGTCAGCACCTGTGCGCCAAACGTCAAAAACCGCCGGATCACCGGGCGGTCTTTGCTTTCCAGCAGAAAATAAGAGGTCAGAGCGATAAAAGCATAATCCGCCGTGATCGCTCCCCCACTGGAGAGAAACAATCCCGGCGCCACATTCTTATGGTAATCCATATAGAAAACCCCATTATAGAGCATCAAGTGATAGACCGGGATCGTCAGCATCAAAAGGATACGGAGCAGTTCAAAGTTGGATTGCCGTTCTTTTTTCTCCTGCGTCATTTATTCTGCCTTTAACTTTGCCTCTCTCTTGGCAAGTTCTAAGTCATGCTGTGCCATGATGCGGCATAATTCTTCATAACTGGTCTTCTGTGGGTTCCAGCCGAGTTTGGTCTTTGCCTTGGTCGGATCTCCCCAGAGATTGACAACGTCTGTCGGACGGAACCACTGTGGGTTGACACATACCAGCATCTTGCCGGTTGCCTTGTCATAGCCCTTTTCTTCCATGCCTTCGCCACGCCATTCCAATTCAATACCATCATTGGCAAAAGCAAGTGTCGTAAACTCACGGACGGTATGCTGGACACCGGTTGCGATAACATAGTCATCCGGCTCATCCTGCTGTAAGATCAACCACATACATTCTACATAATCCTTGGCATAGCCCCAGTCACGCAGGGAATCCAGATTGCCAAGTTCCAGATGATCCTGTAAGCCACAGGCAATACGTCCTGCCGCAAGAGTGATCTTTCTGGTAACAAAGGTCTCACCACGTCTCTCAGACTCATGGTTAAAGAGGATACCGTTGCAGGCAAACATGCCGTAAGCCTCTCTGTATTCCTTCATCATCCAGAAACCATACTGCTTTGCAACGGCATATGGGCTGAATGGGTGGAACGGTGTATTTTCGTTCTGTGGAACTTCCTCTACCTTTCCGTACAACTCAGAAGTAGAAGCCTGGTAGATACGGCAGGTCTTATCCATGCCAAGCATATGTACTGCCTCAAGGATACGAAGAACGCCGAGTGCGTCCACGTCTCCTGTGTATTCTGCTGCATCAAAAGACACGCCTACATGGCTCTGTGCTGCCAAGTTATAGATCTCTGTCGGACGAACCTCATTTACCACACGGATGATGGAAGAAGAATCGGAAAGATCTCCATCATGTAAGGTAATGGCGTTCTCAGCGATCAGATGATCGATACGTTCTGTGGTCGATACGGAAGAACGACGGATGATACCGTGCACCTCATATCCTTTTTCCAATAAAAACTCTGCTAAGTAACTACCGTCCTGTCCGGTGATACCTGTAATAAGTGCTACTTTTTTGCTCATTGCTTGTCTCCTTTGTCCTCATAAAATACTTGTATCATATCATAAAATCAGGGATTTCTCTACCCCTATCACATAGCCATCAACCTCATAGTACTGCAAATGTACATCTTCTTCCGATGGAATGTCTGAAATATCAAAAAAGATATAGAGGGTATGCGCGTATTCCTCCCCCTGCTTTCTCTTTTCAAAATGCGCATAGGTCTTTTGGTCTGCCGTCCGGCTCATATCCCGGCTCATGTAGGTCACGTTCAAGGACATATCATGTGCCAGCGCATACTCCTCAAAGATGCAGGAGGTCTTTGGATCACACTCGATCCCAAATTGGGTCGGCGGATAAAAAACGATCTCCACCATCCGGTCTCCCAGCATATCCCAGACATCCGACGGCAGATACTTTTTATATGCCGTCGTCATGACATCCTGACTTTGCGACGCACCCACTCCGCCATCGGTCTCTGCCGCATAGGCATATGCCTGGTGTTTATAGGAAATGCCCGGATAGAGATCATAGACCTGCAATACCAGAAGCCCGATCAAAAAGCCCAGAGAAAACCTGCCTTTTGACTTTTCCAAGAGATAAACCATGCCATAAATCCCAAGTGCCAGTAGTCCATAGTAGACCGGCCAGATCAGGCGTCCCGTCGACCGAAAGACGCTGAGCGCCTGATAGATGACCTGCGGATAGGAGATCTGATATAAGACTCTGCCGCCAAGACTCGCCCGCGGGGACAGGGCAAGAAAGGTAAAGACCAAACAGCCAACCAAAATGCTGATGATCCAGGACCACCGCCTGGCTTTTTGCGCCTGCTCCCCCTCCTGACTTTTTCTGTATTTTTCCACGATCCAGCAGACCATGCCATAGACCACTAGGCAGACAAGGAGAAAGATCATGCCAAATCCCAGATATGCAAAGCCTTCTTCCTGCCAGCCGGATACGGTCGGAAGGGTCGGCAAAAGTGCCGAATAATTTTGTTTACTGAAAATATAGTTCCTGTGATCGATAAAGCAAAGATCATTGCCCGGGTCAAAAAACTGCAAAAGATTGAAAGACAATTCTTCCAGTCCTGTCGTAGAGGCAGATACATCCCCATAAAAATAGCCCATGACATAAGAGACCGCAAAAAGGATCAGCCCGGCGGCAAGCACTTCCATCAGATAAACTGCAAGCAGACACTTGTCTTTCTTTCCCGGTCTTGCCAGATACTCCTGTAGATCACTACAGAGCCAGATACCAAGGATCATCGGTGTAAAATAGGCATTGATCAGAGCCGACAGGCATAGAAGAACGATCCAACGTCCGGCATAGCCTAGCCGTCCTCGGAGGATCTCCCCCCATTTTCTTCGCTCTGCCAACGCATCCTCCGGTAAAAAATTCCCTCTCCATACCCAGAGGCAAAAGGCAGCCAGTATCAGAAAGTGAGCGGACAATGCCGTATGATAAAAAGTCCGTTTTAACATGACAGGCGATACGACAAAAAAGAGAGCGGAAAGCAGACAGATTCCACCTCTTTTTGAAAATGCCCGTACAAACAGCGCTCCGAAGCCGCCCATCAGGGCATAGGATAAGAGTTCAAACAAACCAAAATACTGAAAGTTTGTCGGAAGCAGAGGCGATAATATTTTAAAAATCAGGGCAAAGAGGGGAATGGAGTCCGTATAGACGATAGACACCGGCTGGCTGTAAAGCCCCTCGACCAGTCCCAGCGGAAAGTGCCAGGGACTTTTCCGGTAAAAGACCCAGCCCAGATAATGCTGGGTCAGATCCCACAGTCCTTCTGCCTGCGAGGAATCCGTCAGCCACGCCACATTTGTGACATTTACCACACTAAGACCATAGATACATACAAAAACTAGGCTGCCAAGCAGACAACCTAGTACAAAAAGCAGATATGGATTTTGTAATCTCTCTCTTATCTTCATTTTCTTATGATCCAGTGATTCTTCCTCTTATTCTCCGGCACCGCTCTATGCGCGCATATGCTCTATCATATCCGTAAGTGTCTGGCGCAATGGGATCTCTGCTGTCCAGCCAATATCCTGACGGATCTTTTCCGCCGAGCCGATCACGACCTGATTGTCACCCGGTCGCACAAAATCCGGATTGACGCGTGTCGTCACGGAAACGCCCACAATATCCGCGATCCGATCCACAACTTCTGCCAGAGACACGCCTTTTTCACCACAGATGTTATAGACTTCTCCCGCTTTTCCATCCAAAAGCAGACGGTAATATGCCCGTACCACGTCACGCACATCCACAAAATCTCGCACGATGGAAGTATCTCCGGTCTCGATCTCCCCGCTTTTTGCGTCACTTTCTGCAATATCCAAAATGCGTCGCACAAAACTCGGGATCACAAAGCGTTCATCCTGAAAAGGACCCATATGATTAAAGGAACGTGTCAGCATGATCTGCATACCAAAACTATCTGCCAGCACCTTTGCCATCATTTCCTGGGATACTCTGGCAACCGCATAAGGATTGACCGGAACCAATGGCATATCCTCCCGCAGCGGCAGTTCCTCTTTTTTGACGTTGCCGTATTCCTCAGAAGATCCCACCGACAAAAGACGACAGTCACACAGATCATGCTTGCGCAATGCCTCTGTCACATTCAGAAAAATACTGGTGTTATTCATAAAGCAGTCTGCCGGATGCTGCCAACTGTAAGCAACACTGGAAAAAGATGCCAGATGCAGAATATAGTCCGGGCGGAAAGATGCGATCATATCTTCCACTGCCTCTTTATCCAAAAGATTTACCTGTTCAAAGGACATGGTCAGTGTCGGCGCATAGTCCCCCATAGAGAACTTTGGCGGATTCACATCCACACCAAGCACCTCATAGGACAGATCATTTTCCATAAGATAATTTAAAAAATGACGGCTGACGAAACCGGAAAAACCGGTGATAAGCATTCTTTTCATATCCTATTCTCCCTCAGTTTCCGTCTTTTTGTTTTCCAGGAAGATCTTTCTGGTGACAAAATTGTAGACCATAACAACGGCTGTCGCTACGATCTTAGCACCTGCCGTTGCAAGAGTCGCGCCGACCAGTGCATGCAGCCATGCCCAGTTTGCATAGACGATATCAATGCAGAAAAGGATAATGAGTTCGTTGATGCCCAGACCGAATATACTGAGCACAACAAAGATGATAAATTCTTTTTTACGATCCAGATCATCCCTGCGCTCAAACACA
>CAVGHS010000108.1:0-6729 GCA_963629085.1 bacterium | reverse complement strand
TACAACATGAGCCATAACCTCATGGTTCCCCTGTCAACGAGAAATTCGGAACAGCGTGGAGTTCTGGCAGTTTTTAATAATGTAGCAACCATTATGATCTCTGGCATTATCGTTGCCCTGATCTTCCCAATGCTCATTTTACCAAGATTGGGCGTGGATAAGTCATCCTGGATTACCATGGCAGTTATTTTGTCGATTTTGACTTTACCATTGACCTTGCTTGAGTATTACCACACTAAGGAACGTGTTACGGAAGAAAGCACGGATGATGAGGAAGCGTCTACGGTTACCTTTAAGGAGCAGATGAAGGCCGTATTCAGCGATCGTTATATGTTCTGCCTGCTCTTATATTTCCTGGTCTATACCGTGGGATCTACCATGAAGAATATTTCACTGGTTTATTATTGCAACTATGTTTTGGGAACCTATAATGACGGCATTACCCAGACTATGGTATCTGTCATTGGCGGTATTCCAATGGGAATCGGTATCTTTGCCGTATGGCCATTGGCAAAGAAATTTGGAAAGAGAAATCTGACCATGGCGGGCTTTGTACTCTATGCCATCGGTAGTGCCATCTGCTGTCTGGCACCGACCAATATGGTCATCGTGCTGGTGGGACAGTTTATTAAAAACATTGGAGGATTGCCTTGCGCATATGTATTTATGGCATTGATGGCAGATACCTACGATCATCTGGAATGGAAAAATGGTTTCCGCGTAGATGGTGCGGCTATGTCCATTTATTCCATCATCACCGTTACCATGACAGGTGTCTGCACCGGTATCTTTAATCTGCTTTTGTCAAAAGCAGGCTATATCGCACCAAGCCTTGTGGATGGTGTGACGGTTGCGGCAACACAGCCGGATTCCGTAAAAAGTATGTTGGTATTCTGCTTTGTCGGTCTGGAAGTCATCACAGCCATTATCGTTATCGTTCTTTTGTCCTTTGTCAATGTAGAAAAGGGCTTACAGGAGAAGCAGGATGAGATCGCGGCACGCAGGGAAGCCAAGCATACAAATCAGTAAAAAAAAAGATCCGATTACATATCAGTGAAGGCGCATGACTGCAAGGTCATGCGTTTCTGCTAAAAGACGGGAAAAGGAGATAGTGAAATGAAACATCAGGACATCATCAGAAAAATGACCTTGGAGGACAAGATTGCCTTGTGCAGCGGAAAAGACTTTTGGCATACCAAGGATATGCCACAGTATGATCTGCCATCCATCATGATGTGCGACGGACCGCACGGACTGCGCAAGCAGGAGGCGGAGGCAGATATGCTAGGGGTCAATGCATCCGTTCCGGCGACCTGTTTTCCGACCGCCGTTACGACAGGATCTTCCTGGAATGTGGATCTGATGCAGAAAATCGGAGAGGCAATCGCTGAGGAAGCCCTTTCGCATCAGGTGTCGATCGTGCTTGGACCAGGGGCAAATATGAAGCGCAATCCCCTGTGCGGACGAAATTTTGAATACATCAGCGAAGATCCTTATCTGGCAGGCAAGATGGCAGCTGGTTTTATCCGTGGTATTGAGGAAAAGGGCGTGGCAAGTTCTTTAAAGCATTTTGCAGGAAATTCTCAGGAGACCAAACGCTTTACCTCCGACAGCCTGATCGACGAGAGAACCTTGCGGGAGATTTATCTGACTGCTTTTGAGATCGCCGTCAAAGAAGGAAAGCCGTCTACCGTCATGTGTGCCTATAACAAGATCAATGGAACGCATTGTAGTGACAATCAGGAACTGTTGAACGATATTCTGCGCGAGGAATGGGGCTTTGATGGCATGGTTGTGACTGACTGGGGAGCCATGAATGATCGTATTGAAGGCTTTAAAGCAGGCTGTGATCTGACCATGCCGGGCGGCAGTGACTATATGGAGGCGGATGTGGCAAAGGCAGTCCGCGAGGGCAGGCTTTTGGAAAGCGATATTGACCAGAGCGTGGACCGTATGATCGATCTGATTCTAAAGAGTGCCAAAAATCTGAAAAAAGACGCAACTTATGATAAAGAGGCTCACCATGCGCTTGCCAAAGAAGCAGCGTGCGAGGGTATAGTGCTATTGAAAAACCAAGATCAGATCCTGCCGATCGCGGGAGATAAGAAAGTAGCATTGATCGGAAAGATGGCAGAAAAGATCCGCTATCAGGGGGCAGGCAGCAGCCATATCAATCCGACAAAGGTCGTGCAGGTCGTGGATGCTGTCCCGCATACAGCGTTTGCACAGGGCTGTGATGAGCGGGGAAATACGACGGAGGAACTGTTAAAGGAGGCAGAGAATGCCGCCAAAGATGCGGACATTGCCCTTATCTTTGCCGGGCTGACGGAAGTCTACGAGTCCGAAGGTTTTGACCGGACAGATATGAAGATGCCAGAGGACCATGTGCGGATGATCGAATCGGTTGCGGCGGCAAATCCAAATACCGTGGTTGTCCTTATGTGCGGCAGTGTCGTGGAATGTCCTTGGGCAGACCGTGTGAAAGGTATCTTGTATGCGGGCTTGTCAGGACAGGCAGGCGCGGAAGCCATCGCAGATATTTTATACGGAAGGGTCAACCCAAGTGGAAAACTAGCAGAGACATGGATAGAGCAATATGAGGATTGCATTTGTGCAAAAGATTATGCCAAGGACAAGGATGCCATTTATCAAGAGGGAATCTATGTAGGCTACCGCTACTATGACGGTGCAGACAAAAAAGTGCGGTTCCCATTTGGCTATGGGCTTTCCTATACCACATTTGCCTATGACCATTTGCAGGTGCAGACACTTACGGACGGAACATATCAGGTTACTTGTGATGTGACCAATACCGGAAACATGGTGGGAAAAGAAATTGTGCAACTATATGTATCAGCCTTAGAAAGCCCAATTTTCCGTCCGATCAAAGAATTAAAATCTTTTGCAAAGGTAGAACTTTTACCTGGACAGACCAAAGAGGTATGCATGACACTGGATGCACGCAGTTTTTCTATTTATCTGGCACAGACCTACCTGGATGCTATGTCGTCTGACAGTGGCTTAGAAAAGGGGTGGATCCTGCCTAAGGGCAGATACAATATCATGATCGGCTCCAGCAGTAGAAAGATCGAGTTGATGGAGACGATCTCTGTGGATGGCCTTTCTTTCGAAGCACCATCATGGCAGACCGGGTCTTGGTATGAGAGTCTTGCAGGGCAGCCATCCCAAAAGGAATTTGAAACAATGTTGGGCTATTCTTATGAGCAGATCAGACACCATAAGGGACAATTTACCATGGAAGATACGGTCGAGGACATGAAGGATGAAGCCCTGATCATGAAGATCATGTATAAGGCGACAGAGATGGTCGTAAAAAAGGGCATGGGAGGCAAGATCACGGAGGAGAACGAAGCGGAATACCGCATGATGATGTCATCTTCTGCCGGCAGTCCCATCCGGTCTATGATGATCAGTGGTGGCATCAAAGGTGGCGTCATGCCGGGCATGGTTGATATGGCAAACGGACATTTCTTCCGCGGACTTGGACGGATGATTGGAATCGTGAAATAGAGGAAAATATTTAAGAAAGCAGGAAAACATATGAAAGCGATAAATTTAAAAGTAGAATATCTGACAGATCCGATCGGCATTGATTTTGTGCGTCCACGTTTCAGTTGGACTTTTACAGATGGAAAGCAGCAGACTGCCTATCAGATCATTGCAAAAGATGATGCAAGCACTCTTTTGTGGGACTCCGGTAAAGTGGAGTCCGACCGGATGCATCTGATCGACTGGGGCGCGGATGACTTAAAAAGCCGCCAGTGCGTGCAGTGGTCGGTCACGATCTGGGATGAAGATGGTTGGGCAGAGACCAGCGAGACAGGACATTTTGAGATCGGGCTTTTGGAAAAAAATGACTGGTCCGCCAAGTGGATCACAGGAGATTATGTGCCAAAGAAAAAGGAACGCTATCCGGTCGATTGTTTCCGCAAGACTTTTGGTGTTCGTGCAGATTTAAAGGTCAAAAAGGCGAGAGTCTATATGAGCGCCTGTGGTGTCTATGAGGGAAAGATCAATGGCAAAAAGATAGGAGAATTTGTGCTGGCACCGGGCATCACGGATTACAGAAAACGCATCCAGTATCAGACCGTGGATGTGACGGACATGCTTGCAGCAGGAGATAACGAACTTTCCTTTATGCTGGCAGACGGCTGGTTCAGAGGTTCGGTTGGTGCCTGGGCTATGAAAAATTATTATGGCAAAGAGACAAAACTTTTAGCACAGTTGGAGATCACCTATGCGGACGGCTCGGTGGAAGTGATTGCAACGGATGGTACTTTTGAATGGACAAATGACGGTCCGATCCGTTTTGCAGACAATAAGGATGGAGAGATCTATGATGCTGGCAAAGAGGACTTTTTGCATGCGACATGGAAAAAGGCAAAAGTGACGAGTCATCCGGTCACACCGACGGCATCGGATAACTTTATCCTAAAAGAGCAGGAAGTTCTGAAAGATCCAAAACTCATCACCACGCCATCCGGGAAAAAGGTACTGGACTTCGGGCAGAATATCGCAGGCATTGTGGCGTTTTCTGTGGACGCGAAAGCAGGAGACCGTATCTTCCTTCGCATGGGGGAACTTCTAAAAGATGGCGAGTTCACCCAGAAAAATATTCAGTGCATAAAAAAAGACTTTAAGACGCCTTTGCAGCAGATCGAATATTTCTGCAAGGAAGGAAAAAACGACTATAAGACCACTTTTGCCATTTTCGGTTATCAGTACATAGAAGTCGAGGCTGATTGCAAGATCGATCCGTCTGCTTTTCAGGCAATCGCAGTTTATTCCGATTTTGAGACGACCTTCACCTTTGACTCTTCCAATGCACTTTTGAACCGGTTTGTCAAAAATACCCTCTGGTCGCTCAAGAATAACTCCGCAGACCTGCCGACAGACTGCCCGACAAGAGAACGCCATGGCTGGTCAGGGGATGCCCAGATCTTTGTCAATACGGCATCGTATATGGTAAATTATGCACCGTTTGCCCTGAAATATGAAAATGATCTTTGCGACTGGCAGACGAAAAACGGTAATTTCCCGCAGATCGCACCCGAGGGCGGCACGGACTTTTACATGCGTCCTATGAATGGGTCTGTCGGCTGGTCGGATGCAGGCATTTTGATCCCTTATCGTCTGTGGAAAAAATATGGAGACCAGCAGATCATTGAGAAATATTATGACAATATGAGCCGCTATGCAAAATATATGATCAGCCGTACCGGCAAGACAGAACCTTTTGTGTCTGTCAATACAGGGCTATCCGGCAGGGACAAAAAGTATCTCTATAACTTCGGTCAGCACTACGGCGAGTGGGCAGAACCGGCGGATGTGCATGCGATGAACTGGAAGGATTTTGCATCTTCCCGCCCGGAAGAGGCGACAGCATATCTTTCCTATGTCATGGGTATTATGGTAGAGATCGCTGAGACACTGGGACATAGCGAGGATATACCATTATTTGCAGAATACCGCGACGGCGCAAAAAAGACTTATCAAAAATTAGTCCACCAGCCTAACTTTTCGCTGGATACCGACCGGCAGGCAAGACTGGTGCGCCCGCTCTATTTTGATCTTTTGGATGAGACGGATAAGGAGTTTGCCAAGAAGCGTCTGATCCGGGCTTTGGATAACTACGGATGGCGTGTGGGAACCGGATTTTTATCGACACCATTTATCCTCTACGTTCTGGCTGAGATTGATCCGGCATATGCCTATCGGCTTTTGGAGAATGAAGAAAAACCGGGCTGGCTCTGTATGCCAAAAGCGGGTGCGACGACCATCTGGGAAGACTGGGATGGACCAAGTTCGGACAATGGCAAGGGCGGCGGCATTGCTTCGCTCAATCATTATTCCAAGGGGGCTGTCTGCGAATGGGTCTTTGATGTCATGTGTGGTGTGAAAGTAGATGGCAGGAATCATTTTGTTATCGCGCCCCTTCCGGGTGGTCATTTTGACTATGCCGGTATGACCTATGACAGTGTCTACGGTAAGGTGGGATGCTCCTGGAAAAAGCAGGCGGATGGCTCTTATACCTATCATATCCTGGTTCCGCCGAATACAAGGGCTGAGGTGCGCCTGCCGGGCTGCAAGGCGCAGACATTATCTGCCGGGGAATATACTCTGTAGAGTTTTAAGGAGTGTGTATGAAATACTATATGATATTTATGATGAAACTGCTTGGAATCTTAGTGGCGGCCGCAATTCTTGGAGAAATACTGACGCATAGTGTAATAGGAGTCATCATATTTTTACTGCTGCCTCTTGTGGGGTATTTTGCATGGTATAAGGGCAGTCAGTTCTACAGAAAAGCACAACTGGAAAAAAGAAGAAATCCGGAGACGCATCGGGAATCAGACGATTTTGCGTGGACGGATCTCAATGGAAATGGAAAGTTGGATGTATATGAGGATAGCAGGCAGCCTATAGAGGCACGTGTGGAGGATTTGCTTTCACAGATGACGATTGAGGAAAAAGCGGGGCTGATGTTTAGCCCACAAATGGATGTCGTTTCTCATGAGCAGATTGCGACCAAAGGAGGTTTCAATTTTGGAGGCGATATTGTAAAACAGGTTGAGAAGTATAAAATCAGCACCTTTTGCACGATGGGATCGCTCTCTCCCAAGGAATTTGCCAGATGGAGTAATGCTGTACAGCATCTTGCCAGAAAATCCAGGCTAGGAATCCCTATCACATTATGTAGTGATCCAC
>CAVGHS010000107.1:0-6888 GCA_963629085.1 bacterium | reverse complement strand
TCCTCCGGCTGGGCAGATGCGGGGGTGCTCATCCCTTATCGCATGTGGAAACGTTATGGTGACACCGAGATCCTGCAGGAGGCATATCCGGCTATGAGGGCCTATGGTGACTTTTTGATCCGGCGCTGTGGTAAGCGGAGCCTGTTTGGAAAAGTGCCAAAGATCCCAAAGGCGGACCGAAAATATCTGGTCAATTACGGTTTTTCCTATGGAGAATGGATTGAACCTAAAGAACTGGTTCCATTTAACATGAAAGACCTGAGCAGACCGCAGGCAGAGGTGGCGACAGCCTATACGGCATATATGATGCGACTTTTGACAGAGATCGCGGAGACAGTCGGGGCAAGGAAAGATCTTGCCAGGTATAAAGAGTATGAGGCGGGCTGCAAACGAGCCTATCAGGCACTCATACATCTGCCGGAAAACACGCTGGATACCGACCGACAGGCAAAACTGGTAAGACCGCTCTATATGGATCTGTTGGATGCGGCCGATCGGGACTATGCCAGAAAAAGACTGGTGGAAGCATTGGAACACTTCAACTGGCGTGTAGGAACGGGATTTTTATCCACGCCATTTTTACTCTATGTGCTGGAAGACATTGACCTGTCCTATGCTTACCGTCTGCTGGAAAATGAGGAGATCCCGGGCTGGCTTGCCATGCCAAAACATGGGGCAACGACCATCTGGGAGGACTGGGAAGGCATCTATGCCAAGGAAGTCGCATCTCTTGACCATTACAGCAAGGGGGCGGTTTTTGAGTGGATCTTTGAGCGGATGTGTGGCATAAAGATCGATGGGGAAAATCATTTTACCATTGCACCACAGCCGGGAGGTTCTTTTACCCATGCCAGGGTAAAACATCAGAGCCTCTATGGCATGGTCGCATCCGGTTGGGAAAAAGAGGATGGAAATTATCGTTATCAGATCGAAATACCGCCCAATACGAGCGCGACGATCTGTCTGCCGGGCATCAAAGAGGAATATCCGGCGGGAACTTATACATTTTTACAGGCAGGAGAAGCATGTAATGTTTTGAAAGGGGTAATAAGATGAAAAGAAGAGAAAAAGTAAGAAACCCGGAGCATATGGGTGGAAAAGAAATATTTGGCGTAACAGCCTTATCCATGACAAGTTCGATCACAGCGATCTTTATGTCATCGCTCTTTATGCAGTATATGACAGACTATGCAGGACTTGGTGCATGGGGCGCAACACTGGCAACAACACTTTTATTGGTAGCGCGTGTCATTGATGCCGTGGATGATCCGATCCAGGGATTTATCATGGACAATGGAAAGATTGGTAAGCATGGAAAATATAAGCCGTTTTTCATGTTGAGTATCATTATGACGACGATCGGTGCCGTAGCGCTTTATGCACTTCCGGCAGGTGTAGCCAAACATCCGATCCTGGTTGGCATCTGGGTCATTGTATTTTATCTGTTTTATGATGTGGGAACATCTTTTTACAACCAGAACCTTTTGTATCGTACCATGACCAATGATGTGAACGAGCGTGCAAGATTAGCACTGGCTCCTGCCATGTTCGTGTTGATCCTTGGTGCGGCAAGTTCCGGTCTGATGCAGATCATTGTAAAGATCAACGAGAAATTCAACAGTTATAATACGACCTTTATGGTAGTGGTAGGTGTGTCCTGTCTTGTAGCAGCAGCCTTTTCCATCATCGGATGGTTCTGTGTCAAGGAACGCCATGTTGTGGAGCAGGAAGAAGATGACAAGGTCAAGTTTTCTGATTTCTTCACCTTAATGAAAGAGAATAAAGCCATGGTCATTCATGTATTAAAATGTGTATTCTCCGGTTTTATCTGGACACTTCTTTTTGCAACACCGACTTACTATGTTAAGTGGGGCTATTGCACAGATCTTTCCACAGGACAGGTCGATATGGGAAAACTTGGTATTTTAAGTCTGGTCGTTGCTATGATGATGCTGGTTCCAATGTTTATCGGTAACCTGCTGGGAAGACCCCTGCTCAAGTTATTCAAGGGTGATCCGATCAAGGTCGGTCAGTTCAATTTAGCCATTGAGGCACTGGGGGGTATTACACTCTTTGTTGCGCAGATGACAGGTCTTTTGGCAAAATCACCGGCATTTTTCATCGGCTGTATTTTTGTTATTGCTCTTGCCATTGCCGCTGATTCCATTCCGCAGTCAACGGTTGAGATGGAAACCATGGATTACACGATTTATGTGACGGGAAAAGACAGATCTGCATTGACAGGTGTACTTTCCAGATTTTTGCAAAAAGCACAGAGTGCAGTTTCTTCTGCTCTTGTCGGCGTGGTTTTGATCGCTATTGGTTATAACGTAGATTCTGTGACCGGAGATTATGCAGGAGATATTGCAAATATCCCGTCCATGTTGAACTGGTTCATTGTTATTATGGGCTTGCTACCTGCGATCTTAGCGGTTATTGCCATCATTATTTATAGAAAATATCCGATCGACAACGAGGAACGTGCAAAGATACGTGCATTTATCAATGAGAGAAATGTTACCGAAGAAGAACAGTAAATAAAGGAAAAAGATCCGGATGCTTGTATATAGAAGATTCGGATCTTTTTTTCATTAGGAGGAAAAAATGCAATATATAACAGGGGCATCGAAAAGCGATGCTATGACAGAAAGAGAAAAAAGAAACCGTAAGATTGCTTATGAAGCAGCATTAGAAGGTATTGTACTTCTGGAAAATAAAAATCACGTCCTGCCGCTTACAGAGAAAAAGATAGCGCTCTATGGCGCCGGGGCAGTGGAAACGGTCAAGGGTGGAACCGGATCCGGCGAGGTCAACGAGCGATACAGCGTCAATATATTGGAAGGTTTGCGAAATGCCGGTTTTGAGATTACGACAATGGACTGGCTGGAAGATTATGTCCGTACTTATGAGGCTGAGGCGAGGGCATATAAAGAGCGCGCCCAGAAGACAAGTCTTTTGAAATTTAAGGATGTTATCAACATCATGTCAGACCCTATGCAGTTTCCGTACGGACGCAAGATCACGGAGACGGATATAAAAAAGAGTGCTACGGACACGGCGATCTATGTCGTGGCACGTCAGGCAGGTGAGGGAAACGATAAGAAACTGGATCGCGGAGAATTTGTCTTGTCCCAAGTAGAGAAGGATAATCTGCGCATGATCGCAGGCGCTTATGAAAAGACCATTCTGGTCATCAATTCAGGAGCCCAGATGGATCTGTCCATACTGGATGAGATCTCTATGGATGCTGTTATTTATTTCTGCCAGCAGGGCATGGAAGGTGGAAATGCCTTGGCAGATATCTTATCCGGATCTAAGACTCCATCCGGCAGACTCGTTGATACATGGGTCAACAAGTATGAGGACATTCCATTTGCCAAAGAATACAGTTATCTGAGCGGAGATACCACAAAAGAAGAATATAAGGAAGGCATTTTTGTGGGCTATCGCTATTTTGATACCTATGATGTTTCCTCCCGTTACTGTTTTGGACAGGGGCTTTCCTATACGACATTTTCCATCCTGCCTTTGGATTTTAAGCGGGAAGAAAGCACTTTTATGGCAAAGGTCAAGGTAACGAACACAGGAAAATATAGTGGAAAAGAAGTGGTGCAGGCATATGTGCGACTGCCACAGACAAACTTGCCGAAAGAAAAACGTCGGTTGGCAGCATTTGCAAAGACCGGGGAACTGGCACCGGGGCAGAGTCAGGAACTGTCTCTTGTATTTGAGATCCGGGATCTGACATCCTATGATGAGCGTCAGGCGGCATACATCATGGAGGCAGGGCAGTATGTGGTCTCCGTCGGCGAGGATCTGCAGAACCAGCAGGATATGGCGGTAGTATCGGTTACGGAAGACATCCAGTATAAAAAGGTGAAGCATGCCTGCGCTGTATCGGAGAAAGTCTGCCGGATGCCGGAAGCAAAACTTCCATCTTATGAAGTGGCTGCCGGTCTTTTGGAACTGCAACTGTCACAGCAGGATGTAAAAACAGAAGAAACGATTTACAAAACACCGGATATTTACCACGACAAAGAAGTGGATGCCGTCATGCAGCAGTTAAACACAGCGGATATGATCGAAATCTGTGTGGGAAGTGGCATCAGTGGTATGTTAAACGGAAAAGGGGTTGCCTGTCCGGGGGCGATCGGTCGTACGACAGATGCCCTATATAAAAAAGGACTGTTAAATGTCAATCTGTCTGATGGACCGGCGGGACTTCGTATTTTAAGAACCTCAGCGATCACAAAAAAAGGCAAGGTCAAGATGAAAGACTATATCATGAGCATCATGGAATTTTTGCCGAAGTTCATGTTAAAAGGCATGACGATCGATGAGAAAAAAGATCAACTCCTATACCAATATACAACCGCATTTCCGGTAGGAACCGCTCTGGCACAATCCTATAATGTGGATCTTTTGGAGAAGATCGGACAGGCGATCAGTGAAGAGATGGAGGAGTATTATATTACTTATTGGCTGGCACCGGCGTTGAATATCCACAGGAATCCGCTCTGTGGAAGAAACTTTGAATATTTTTCGGAAGATCCGCTGGTTTCCGGAAAGATGGCGGCAGCCTTAACGCGTGGCGTCCAGTCTATTGAGGGCAATTATGCGACCATCAAACATTTCGCGGCAAACAATCAGGAAGATAACCGCAACCGTTCCAATAGTATCGTGGACGAGAGAGCCCTGCGTGAGATCTATCTGCGCGGTTTTGAGATTGCCGTGGAGGAGAGCCATCCAAAGGCAGTCATGAGCAGTTATAATCTTTTGAATGGTGTATATACGTCCAACCGAAAGGATCTTTTGACGGATATCCTGCGAAACGAATGGGGCTTTGACGGTGTTGTTATGTCAGATTGGTTTGCGACGGGACAGGGGCTTGCTGATGATGCAAAAGCGATCATCGCGGGCAATGACCTGATCATGCCGGGCGGTGGCGGCAACAAAAAGGCATTGAAAAAAGCCTTAAAGGCAGGCACTTTGACAGAAGAAGACCTGCGCCGTGCGACGGCAAATATCGTGCGCCAGATCGTACACAGCAGTGTGGCGAAAAAGGCAAGGTGTGAAGACTTTATCGGATAGGAAGGGAAGATCATGATTATAGCATTTAAAAATGTATCTCTTTTGGATGGAAAGCAGGATATGCAATTACAGCGGAATATGACCGTGCTGGTCTGTTCCGGGGAGATCATTTCGGTAGAAAAGAATGGAAAGATCCCATCCGGTGCGAAAGTGGTGGATCTGAAGCATCGTTATATGTTGCCGGGGCTGATCAATATGCATTGCCATTTGCCGGGGGATGGCAAGCCCCAGACCATGGATGAACATACCAATGCACTGATCCAGAAACAGTTAAAAAGTCCGGTCGGCAGCCGGATCATGAAAGAAATGTGTGCCAAAAGTGCCAAGTTGGAATTACTCTCCGGGGTAACGACCATCCGAACGGTGGGAGGATTGGGCGCCATAGATACATGGCTTCGGGATGAGATCCACAGGGGAAAACGTGTAGGCTCGCGTATCTATGCGGCAAATACGGCAATCTCTGTGCCGGGGGGACATATGGCAGGTTCGCTTGCCTATGTCACACACAATGTAGAGGAAGTAAAACATTGCACAGCGCAGGTCATGGCAGAATCTGTGGATGTCTTGAAACTGATGGTCACAGGTGGAACGCTTGACATAGAAAAATTAGGCGATGAAGACAAGGTCATGATGGCACCGGAAATGATCCAGGCCGCCTGCACGATGGCACATGAGAAGGGCATCCCGGTATCTGCACATATACAAGGCTGTGAAGGAGCAAAAGTGGCACTGCAAAATGGGGTGGATACGATCGAACATGGTGGCGATTTTGACGAAGAGACCATCGCTTTGTTCAAAGAAAAAAAGGCTGCCTTGATTGGAACATTTACTACGGTCGCGTCCATGGCAAATCTGCCCCTTTCGGTCTCGGGGCTAAAGCCTTTATATCAGAAAAGTTGTGCATTATTGCTGGAAAATATAACGCGGGGCTTTAAAAAGGCGATCGCAGCCGGTGTTCCGATCGGAATGGGGCTGGATAATGGATGTCCTTTTATCACACATACCTGTATGTGGCGCGAATTGGATGCCTTTTGCCGTTATCTGTCGCTGACACCGGAAGAAGCCATTTATATTGCGACCCTTGGTAATGCCAAGATCCTGCGGGCGGACCATGTCATTGGTTCTATCGAGAAAGGGAAGTTTGCTGATTTTCTGATCGTAGATGACAATCCATTGGAGAACCTGCGGCATCTCAGTAGACCATATATGGTGGTCAAGAACGGAAAGATCATAAATAATCCATTAAAACACTATAAGGATAAGTATGCCAAGATCTTAGACATGGCATAGGCATGGCATAGGGACGTTCCTTTTGGCAGGACATAGTGTTCGATGGTGGGACAGTGGGTGCTTTGCATTGGTAAGGCACCCACTTTTGGGTTGATTAGTTAGAAATTTCATTTTCTTTTTCTTGCATTTTCCTTTAGCATCTGTCATACTGCATTTCATAGATATCCAATCTGGATATTTTTCATAACTGGTGTTTCACCAGATGATCTCACTTTTTATTTTAGTAAAGCGATGTAAAATGGGGAGTTTTTACACGTGTTTCTCCTTTTTTATCGCAGAAAGGACAAGGAATGAAAGAAACAAAAGAAAGACAGGAATTGGAAAACTATGTGAAGCGGCTGTTGCAGTTATTAGGCAGACCGGATCGGGCATTTAAGGATCATATGATTCGTATGCTTTTAAAAGACCCGGTGGTTGCACTGGAGATCTACAATGCCATCAATAACACAGACTATGATGATCCGAATGATCTACAGATCACTACCTTAGAAAATGCAGTTTATATCA
>CAVGHS010000106.1:0-6918 GCA_963629085.1 bacterium | reverse complement strand
GTGCTCGGCTCTTACCATACAGATTTTGGTACGGTGGTCAACGGACGTACCAACAATATCAAGACCGGTGCAAGCAAGTTGGATGGTCTTGTAGTCTACCCGGGAGAGACGGTTTCCGTTTCCGAAGCCATCGGACCGACCACTGCAGAGAACGGCTATTATCCGGCAGGATCTTATGAGAACGGTACGACGGTTGAGACCTATGGCGGTGGTATCTGTCAGGTATCGACGACACTTTACAATGCAGTCATTCGTGCAGAACTTGAGATCGTGACCAGAGCCGCACACTCCATGATCGTTTCCTATGTAGAACCGTCCATGGATGCAGCGATTGCAGATGGTATCAAGGACCTGCAATTCAAGAATAATCAGGAGACCCCGATCTATATCGAGGGCTATACCAGTGGTGGTATTATTTACTTCAATATCTATGGTAAGGAAACCAGACCTTCCAACCGCCGTGTGGATTTTGTCAGTGAAGTGACCAGCCAGACGGAGCCGGAAAAGGAATACGTCGCTGTTGGCGATCAGCCGGTAGGCTATATCGAGACAACGACCAAGCCACACATTGGCTATACGGCAAGACTTTGGAAGATCGTCTATGAAAATGATGTGGAAGTCAGCCGTAAGGTCTTTAACAACAGCAAATACAATCCTTCCAAGGAAGTGATCTCGGTTGGCGTTGGCGGTGCTACACCGGAAGCGGCAGCAGCCATCAATGCAGCGATCGCGACCAAGGATGATGCAACGATCCGTTCTACGATCGCAAGTTATACACCGGAAGCACAAGCGGCAGCAGCCCAGGCGGCGGCAGACGCAGCAGCGGCTCAGGCAGCAGCAGATGCGGCAGCACAGGCAGCCCAGCAACAGGCACAGACGACAACACCGGATGCGACCGGAACAACGGCACAGTAGGATTACCGGCAATTACACAGGAACATAGCATAAAAAGGCTGCTTGGATTCAAGCAGCCTTATGGTACATATATAGTAGGTAGGACAAAGAGGACAGACAGATGAAGATTGGCAAAGTCCCGGAGAACGTGTTAAAACGATCCGTTATGAAACAACTGCATTATAAGCGTGACGAAGTCATTTTGGGACCGGGGATCGGTGAGGACTGCGCCGCACTGGCGCTGGCGGAGGACGAGATTCTTGTCATGTCGACGGATCCGATCACAGGTACAGCCAAGGATATTGGCAAACTCGCCATCCAGATCACGGCAAATGATCTGGCAAGTGCGGGAGCCGAGCCAATCGGTGTTATGCTGACCATTTTACTGCCGGATGGGACGAGGGAGATCGCCCTCAAGCGCATCATGGAGCAGATGGAACAGGCATGCAGGGAAGCCAAGATGCAGATCCTGGGCGGACATACGGAAGTGACCGCGGTGGTCAATCAACCGGTGGTCAACGTCGCGGGGGTCGCTAAGGCAAAAAAGGGCAGTCTGGTTTCTACCGCAGGAGCACGGGCAGGCATGGATATTGTCGTCAGCAAATGGGTAGGCATTGAGGGAACGACGATTTTTGCCAAGGAAAAGGAAGCCGAATTAAAAGAACATTTCCCGGCAGAATTTGTGGATACCGCCATAGGTTTTGACCGGTATTTATCGGTAGTACCGGAGGCTGCAGTCGCCGCCCAGTCCGGCGTCGCGGCAATGCATGATGTCACAGAGGGAGGACTTTTCGGCGCTCTCTGGGAGATGGCAGAAGCATCCGGCGTTGGACTGGAAATCGATCTAAAGAAGATACCGATCCGTCAGGAAACGGTAGAGATCTGTGAATACTTTGATGTCAATCCTTATGGTTTGATCTCGAGTGGCATGATGCTCATGGCAGCAGCGGATGGCAATGCTTTGGTACTGGCATTACAGGAGGCGGGGATCCCGGCGACTGTGATCGGCAAGGCGACCGCGGGCAATGACCGTGTGATCATCCGGGACGAGGAACGCAGATTTTTGGAACCGCCAAAGACGGACGAATTATATAAAGTCTTATAGCAAGACCGAGAAAATGAGGAGAGATAGTATGAGAGAGAAGATTTTAAGTTATATCGAGACCAATAGCAGAATAGATATGCATGATCTGGCGATCATGATGGGAACGGACGAAGCAACGATCATGAATGAGTTGGAGGAGATGGAGCAGGCACATATCATTTGCGGTTACCATACCCTGATCAATTGGGAAAAGGCAGGCATTGAGAAGGTGACAGCCATGATCGAAGTGCGCGTGACACCACAGCGCGGCATGGGATTTGATAAGGTGGCAGAGCGTATTTACAACTATCCGGAAGTCAACTCCGTTTATCTGATCTCCGGTGGCTTTGATTTTATGGTCACATTGGAAGGAAAGACCCTGCGTGAGGTTTCCGAATTTGTATCGGATAAGTTATCCCCACTGGATTCTGTCCTGAGTACCAAGACCAACTTTATTTTGAAAAAATATAAGGATCACGGCACGATCATGGCAGAACAGCGCAAGGATGAGAGAGAGTTGGTGAGCCTATGAGAAACCCACTTTCAAAGACCATCGTAGAAATTGAACCATCCGGTATCCGAAAGTTTTTCGATATCGTCAGTGAAATGCAGGATGCGATCTCACTGGGCGTTGGTGAGCCGGATTTTGATACACCATGGAGAGTCCGTGATGAGGCAATCTATTCTCTGGAACGCGGACGTACCTTTTATACTTCCAATGCAGGTCTCAAGGAGTTGAAGGTAGAGATCGCGAACTATCTGCATCGCAGATTTGATCTGACCTATGATTATCAGGATGAGATCCTGGTCACGGTAGGGGGGAGTGAGGCGATCGATATTGCCCTGCGTACCATGTTAGATCCGGGAGACGAGGTTTTGATCCCGCAGCCGAGTTATGTTTCTTATCTGCCATGCACGGTTTTGGCAGGAGGCGTTCCGGTCGTGATCGATCTGAAAGAAGAAAACCAGTTCCGTCTGACGGCTGAGGAAGTAGAGGCAGCCATCACGGACAAGACCAAGATCCTGATCATGCCGTTTCCGAACAACCCGACCGGGGCTGTCATGGAAAAGAAAGATTTAGAAGCGATCGCAGAAGTGGTCAAGAAACATGATCTCTATGTCTTGAGTGATGAGATCTATGCAGAACTTACCTATTTGGAAAAGCATGTGTCGATTGCATCTTTGCCGGGCATGAAAGAGAGAACCGTTCTCATCAATGGCTTTTCCAAGTCGCATGCCATGACCGGATGGAGACTGGGCTATGCCTGTGCTCCAAAGATCATCATCAAGCAAATGTTGAAGATCCATCAGTATGCCATCATGTGTGCGCCGACCACCAGCCAGTATGCGGCAGTAGAAGCCTTGCGCCACTGCGATGAGGATGTGGCACATATGCGGGAAGAATATAATGGACGCAGACGCTATCTGATCCATCGTTTTGAGGAGATGCATCTGCAATGTTTTGAGCCTTTTGGTGCTTTTTACATTTTCCCATCCATTCAGGAATTTGGTATGACATCAGAAGAATTTGCGACAGAATTTTTGAACCGTAAAAAGGTCGCAGTTGTGCCGGGGACGGCATTCGGTGCCTGCGGAGAGGGATTCTTGCGTATTTCCTATGCCTATTCTTTGGATAATCTGAAAGTGGCATTGGATCGATTGGAAGAATTTGTGACAGAATTAAGAGAAGAAAGAAAAGGTGCGTAAATGGCAGCGCTGAATATTATTTTACATGAGCCGGAGATTCCGGGAAATACAGGAAATATCGGTCGAACCTGTGTGGCAACAGGGACAAAACTGCATCTGATCGAGCCACTGGGCTTTCAGTTGAATGACAAGACCGTCAAACGTGCGGGCATGGACTACTGGGATCAGTTGGACGTGACACGTTATGATGATTGGAATGACTTTTTGGAGCGCAATCCGAGTGCAAAGATCTACTTTGCAACGACCAAGGGTAAGTATGTTTATTCGGATGTGTCCTTTGAGCCGGACTGTTTTATCATGTTTGGCAAGGAGAGTGCCGGAATTCCGGAGGAGATTTTAGTCGAGCACCCGGAGCAGTGTATCCGTATTCCGATGATCGGAGAGACCAGATCGCTCAATCTGTCCAATTCTGTGGCGATTGTTTTATATGAGGCACTGCGGCAGAATCATTTTGACCACATGAGACTAGAGGGCGAGTTACATCACTTACATTGGTAAATAAAGGAATCGACATGGGAATCATTGAAGCAAAAGATTTAGTACATGAATATATCATCCGTGATGAAGAGGGCAATGTGGAGAGCATCCGCACCGCCCTCGATCACATGGATCTGTCTGTGGAGTCGGGACAGTTTATCGCAGTCTTGGGGCACAACGGATCGGGCAAGTCTACCTTTGCCAAGCATTTGAATGCTCTTTTGACACCGAGCGAGGGGACGCTGATCGTAGATGGCATGGATGTATCGGATGAAAGCCTGACCTACGACATCCGGCAGGAAGCCGGTATGGTCTTTCAGAACCCGGACAATCAGATCATTGCCAGTGTGGTACAGGAAGATGTCGGATTTGGACCGGAAAATATCGGTGTGCCGACAGAAGAGATCTGGGAGCGGGTGGAAAAGAGCCTGAAGGCTGTCGGTATGTGGCAGTATCGGGAACATTCGCCGAACAAATTATCCGGCGGACAGAAACAGCGTGTGGCGATCGCCGGTGTTATGGCGATGGAGCCCAAATGCATTATTTTGGACGAGCCGACTGCTATGCTGGATCCCAATGGACGCAAGGAAGTCTTGGAGGCTGTGCATGCGCTCAACCGTGAAAAGGGTGTGACTATCATTTTGATCACACATTATATGGAAGAAGTGGTAGATGCGGACTATGTCTATGTCATGGATCAGGGAAAGGTCGTCTTGGAAGGCAATCCGCGCGGTATCTTTTCACAGGTGGAGACCCTCAAGGAACACAGGCTGGATGTGCCGCAGATCACTCTTTTGGCGCATGAACTGCAAAAGGCTGGACTAGCCATACCGGATGGTATTTTGACAAGAGAAGAACTGATCGAAGCCCTGCAAAAAGTGGCAGACAAGAGAAATTAAGGTGAATTATGTCATTTATATTAGATAATGTATCTTATCGTTATAGTGAAAAAACAGCATATGAGATCACGGCGCTGGATCATGTAAACTTACAGATCGGCGATGGCGAATTTATCGGCGTGATCGGTCATACGGGTTCCGGGAAGTCGACCCTGATCCAGCATTTGAACGGACTGCTGAAGGCAACGGAAGGCAAGATCTATTTTAACGGACAGGATATTTATGAGGAAGATTATGATCTGCGTGATCTGCGTATGCAGGTGGGCATGGTATTTCAGTATCCGGAACATCAGTTATTTGAAGAGACGGTCTTTAAGGATGTCTGTTTTGGACCGAAGAATCAGGGCTTACCGGAAAAGGATGTGACTCTGCGTGCTTATGAGGCATTACAAAATGTGGGCTTGCCGGAAAAATATTTTGATGTTTCTCCTTTTGAATTGTCCGGAGGACAAAAGCGTCGTGCTGCGATCGCCGGTGTGATCGCCATGAAACCGCAGGTGCTGATCTTAGATGAGCCGACGGCGGGGCTGGATCCCAAAGGACGTGACGAGATCTTGGATATGATCGCAGATATGCATGCCAGATATGGTAACACGGTTATTCTGGTATCTCATAGTATGGAAGATGTGGCAAAGTATGTAGACCGTATCATCGTCATGGATCATGGACATGTCAAGTTTGATGATGTGCCGCGTCAGGTCTTTCATCATTATAAGGAATTAGAGGAGATTGGACTTGCGGCACCACAGGTGACATACCTCATGCATGAGATGAAGGAAAAAGGTATGGATGTTTCTACAGAGGCGACGACCGTAGACGAAGCGAAAGAAGCGATATTACGTTGGATAGGATAGATTAGGTTTATGTTAAGAGATATTACATTAGGACAATATTATCCGGCGGATTCTGCCATTCACAAACTGGATCCCCGGACAAAGTTATTTGCAACACTTCTGTTTATTATCAGTGTCTTTTCTTTTAACGGCATTGTTGGATTTGTCATCATGACCGCCTTTTTATTTGGAGTGATCGCCCTGAGCAAGGTGCCTTTATCTTTTATGTTGCGCGGGCTTAAGGCTATTATGATCTTACTGGTGATCGCGGGACTTTTTAACCTCTTTTTGACACCGGGGCAGGTGCTCTGGAGCATTTGGAAGATCCGTATTACGCGGGAGGGACTGCGCAATGCAGTGCTGATGACCATTCGTATGGTCTATCTGATCATGGGCTCGTCGGTGATGACACTGACGACGACACCCAACCAGTTGACGGATGGCTTGGAAAAAGCACTAAAGCCTTTGCAAAAGATCAATGTGCCGGTGCATGAGATCGCCATGATGATGTCGATCGCCCTTCGTTTTATCCCTATCTTGATCGAGGAGACAGACAAGATCATGAAAGCACAGATGGCGCGAGGTGCGGATTTTGAGACGGGCGGACTGATCAAAAAGGCAAAGAATATGGTACCGCTTTTAGTACCGCTTTTTGTATCGGCATTTCGTCGTGCCAATGATCTGGCGCTGGCGATGGAAGCAAGATGCTATGTCGGTGGCGAGGGCAGAACCAAGATGATGCCTTTGGTCTATCAAAAAGTGGATCGTGTGGCTTATGTGATCGTGATCGCTTACTTTGTCCTTTTGATGGTCATAAAGGTGGTGCTCTGATGCGGGTAAAACTGATCGTGGCATATGAGGGGACAAACTACTGCGGATGGCAGATCCAGCCCAATGGCATTACGATCGAAGAGGTCTTGAATGAGACACTGACTTCTCTTTTAGGGGAAGAGATCACGGTGACGGGTGCCAGTCGCACGGACGCCGGGGTGCATTCCCTTGGCAATGTTGCGGTCTTTGAGAC
>CAVGHS010000105.1:0-7016 GCA_963629085.1 bacterium | reverse complement strand
ATCCATGCCAAGCGTATCTAAAAACGGCATGTCACCGGAGGCAGAGTAATGGTGCGTTAGGAGCAGGAGTGCCGTTTCTTTATTGTCCAACTGATATTGCAAAAAGGCAGTCAGGTGCTTTCCTTCTTCCACAAGATTCTCCGAAAAAAAGTTCCGGATATCCTCATAAAAGGCGCGGGCAATATCATTTAAAACATCCCCCGGCATTTCATAATATTTATAAAAAGTCGTGCGGTTGATGCAGGCTTTGCTGCAAAGTTCGCGCACGGAAATTTTAGATAGTTCTTTTTCTTTTAAAAGTTGTGTGAGTGCTTCTTTTAAGCACTTCTTTGTCATGCGGATTCTCTGATCTTCCATAAAAATCCCTTCCTTCTAAGATAATCAACGGATGATTGTTTCCTATACCATGTGTTGAGTATAATAAATTTACAACAAATGCGTCAAGTAAAAATAAGCATAGGAGGATACTAACACATGAATACAAAATTTTATCCGGGCAAAGTATGGCTGGATACCAATGGAAACCTTATTCAGGCACATGGTGGCAGCGTCTTTTATTTGGACGGTGTTTACTATTGGTATGGAGAAAATAAGGAAAATACAGATCCGGAAAAGGGCATCTGGCATTGGGGTGTCAGATGCTATGCATCCACGGATCTTTATAACTGG
This sequence comes from bacterium, assembly GCA_963629085.1. GTDB lineage: Bacteria > Bacillota > Clostridia > Lachnospirales > Lachnospiraceae > Pararoseburia. Next base: position 6,347 of record CAVGHS010000105.1, on the reverse strand, counting down.
GAAGATAAAGGAATCATCATCCCACCGGAGCCGGAGGATGAAACCTCATCTTTACATCCGTCGTCTTGTATGGATCGACCACATATCATCTATAATGAAAAGACCAAGAAGTTTGTCTGCTGGCTCAAGATCATAAACAAGGACAATACACAGTCGGAGACCATCCTGACGGCAGATTATATCCTAGAACCATATACCGAGGTGCGTGAGGGTTTAGGACCTCTTGGTATGAATGCGGGAGACTTTGATCTGGCGGTAGCAGAGGACGGCAAGGCATACTACTTCTTTGAACGTGTGCATAGTGAGACTATCATCGCAGACCTGAACGAGGACTATACGGACGTGACCGGCTGTTATTCCACCCATTTTCCACATCCAGATTTCCTCTGTTTTTAAAGTGGAAGGCAAAAAGGATCTTTAAATTGCGGTAGCCGATCGTTGGCGACCGGGTGTTGATCGACTGGAAGGATGAGTGGTCGATCGACGACTATGAGGATGCACCGAAGAAGAGAATGGGCAGATAAAAAAGATCCCTAGGTTTGAGATAATCAAACTTAGGGACACTTTTGTTATTTAAAACATTATTTTAGTTGTCGCCGGCATCGTCATCAGACATGGCATATACCTGACGCTTACGTGCCATTTCATCACTTTCCAGATATTCGTCATAGGTTGTGATCTTATCAATGATCTGTCCGTTTGGCATGATCTCGATGATACGGTTCGCGGTCGTTTCCACAAACTGATGATCGCGGGAAGAAAAGATAACAACACCCGGGAATTTGATGAGTCCGTTATTTAAAGCAGTGATGGACTCCATATCCAAGTGGTCTGTCGGCTCGTCGAGCATGAGGACGTTGGATGCTTCGATCATCATGCGGGAGAGGAGGACACGCACCTTTTCTCCACCGGAGAGCACGCGCATCTTCTTGACACCATCTTCGCCGGCAAAAAGCATTCTGCCAAGGAAACCGCGGACATAAGTCGCATCCTTGATCTCGGAGAACTGCGTCAGCCAGTCTACGATGACATCATCGGTATCAAAGATCTCTGTATTGTCCTTCGGAAAATAGGACTGGGAAGTGGTCACGCCCCACTTGTAAGAACCTTCGTCCGGCTCCATCTCGCCTGCAAGGATCTTGAAAAGAATGGTCTTGGCGTGCTCGTTGGCACCAACCAGGGCAACCTTATCCTCACGCCCAAGATTAAAGGAAATGTGATCCAGAACCAATTCGCCGTCGATGGTCTTGGTCAGATTTTCAACACTCAGGACTTCGTTACCGATCTCACGCTGCGGACGGAAGTCGATGTAAGGATACTTACGGCTGGAAGGCTTGATCTCATCCAACTCGATTTTTTCCAAAGCACGCTTTCTGGAAGTTGCCTGCTTGGACTTGGAAGCGTTGGCAGAGAAGCGGGAGATAAAGTCCTGCAATTCCTTGATCTTTTCTTCCTTTTTCTTGTTGGCTTCCTTCATCTGCTTCATGAGAAGTTGGCTGGACTCATACCAGAAGTCATAGTTTCCAGCGTAGAGTTGGATCTTACCATAGTCGATATCTGCCGTATTGGTACATACCTTATTTAAGAAATATCGGTCGTGGGAAACCACGATTACGGTATTGTCAAAGTTGATCAAAAATTCTTCCAGCCATGCGATGGCATCCAGATCCAGGTGGTTGGTCGGCTCATCCAAAAGCAGGATGTCAGGATTTCCGAACAGTGCCTTGGCAAGGAGAACCTTGACTTTTTGCGCACCGGTCAGATCTGCCATGACAGAGTAGTGGAACTCCGGCTCAATGCCCAGACCATTTAATAAGGTAGCGGCATCGCTTTCTGCATTCCAGCCGTCCATGTCTGCAAACTCAGCCTCGAGTTCGCTGGCGCGGATACCGTCTTCATCCGTGAAATCTTCTTTCATATAAATAGCATCTTTTTCTTTCATGATGTCATAAAGACGCTGGTTACCCATGATGACCGTATCTAAGACCGTAAACTCATCATATTTAAAGTGATCCTGTTCCAAAAAAGAAAGACGCTGTCCCGGCGTGATGATGACATCGCCGCTGGTTGGTTCCAACTGTCCGGATAAGATCTTTAAGAATGTTGACTTACCGGCACCATTGGCACCAATCAGTCCATAACAGTTACCTTCCGTAAATTTGATATTTACATCTTCAAAGAGTGCCTTTTTCCCTAGACGCAGGGTGATATTACTTGCCTGTATCATTTTTTACACCTCATAAATTTGCTAAATTTAAACACCGTCTACTATTGTATCGTACTTTCCTTATTTTGCAAGGATTTTCGGGATTTATTTGTGTCTGGGACAGGGAAATGTCTCCTATAATTTCTAACAATAGACATAAAATAAATGTACTTGATTTTAAACAGTGGGAAGTATTGATTTTTTTTTATCAAAATCATATATTATTGAATTAGAGACATTACGCATTTACTGCGCTCTTTTGGCGTCCGGCAAATGCTTATGTACATATTAAGAAAAGAGTCTTTTAGGAGGAAACGACATGGGAAGATCAAAACAATCTATGGATGGTAATACCGCCGCAGCTCATGTAGCATACGCCTACACAGAAGTAGCAGGTATCTATCCGATCACCCCTTCTAGTCCAATGGCTGATATGGTAGACCAGTGGTCTGCAGCAGGACAGAAGAACATTTTTGGAAGCACAGTTAAAGTAGTAGAGATGGAATCAGAAGCAGGTGCAGCAGGTACTGTACATGGTTCACTTGCAGCAGGTGCACTTACCACTACATTTACCGCTTCTCAGGGACTTTTACTTATGATCCCTAACATGTACAAGATCGCTGGTGAGCAGTTGCCATGTGTATTTGATGTATCTGCTCGTACAGTATCATCACACGCACTGAACATCTTCGGTGACCACAGTGATGTTTACGCTTGTCGTCAGACAGGTTTTGCAATGTTATGTGAGACAAACCCACAGGAAGTTATGGACTTAAGCCCGGTTGCTCATTTGGCAGCATTAGAAGGCAAGGTTCCATTCCTTAACTTCTTCGATGGTTTCCGTACATCTCATGAGATCCAGAAGATCGAGAAATGGGATTATGAAGATCTGAAAGAAATGTGTCCAATGGATGCAGTAGAAGAGTTCAGGGCACATGCTTTGAATCCTAACCACCCAGCAGCTCGTGGTTCTCATGAAAACGGAGATGTATTCTTCCAGCATAGAGAAGCATGTAACACAGCATATGATGAGTTACCTGCAGTTGTAGAGAAGTACATGAACAAGGTAAACGAAAAACTTGGTACAAACTACGGCTTATTCAACTACTATGGTGCTCCGGATGCAGAGCGTGTTATCGTAGCAATGGGATCTATCAATGACGTTGCTGAAGAAGTTATCGATTACTTGACAGCAGCAGGCGAGAAGGTTGGTCTTGTTAAGGTTCGTCTGTATCGTCCTTGGTCATCAGAAGCATTACTTAAGGTTATCCCTAAGACAGCAAAGAAGATCGCTGTACTTGACAGAACAAAAGAGCCGGGATCTCTTGGTGAGCCATTATACCTTGATGTTGCTACCACACTTCGTGAAGCAGGTATGAATGACGTTGTATTAGTTGGTGGACGTTATGGTCTTGGATCAAAGGATACTCCTCCATCATCTGTATTTGCAGTATACAAGGAATTAGAGAAGGATGCTCCTAAGAATCGTTTCACAATCGGTATCGAAGATGATGTTACACATCTTTCACTTCCGGAGGTTAAGCCTGCTCCTATCACTTCTGCTCCTGGTACAAAGGAATGCAAGTTCTGGGGTCTTGGTGGAGATGGTACTGTAGGTGCTAACAAGAACTCTACAAAGATCATCGGTGACCATACAGACAAGTACATCCAGGCATACTTCCAGTATGACTCTAAGAAGACCGGTGGTGTTACAATTTCTCACTTGAGATTTGGTGACAACCCAATCAGAAGCCCATACTACATCAATCAGGCTGACTTCGTTGCATGCCACAACCCGGCATATGTTACACAGGGTATGAAGATGGTTCAGGATGTTAAGCCGGGTGGAGTATTCATGATCAACTGCCAGTGGTCTGATGAAGAATTAGGACATCATCTGAACGCTGAAGCAAAGAAGTATATCGCTGATAACAACATTCAGCTTTACACGATCAACGCTATCGACAAGGCTATCGAAATCGGAATGGGTAAGAGAACAAACACGATCTTACAGTCTGCATTCTTCAAGTTAGCAGATGTTATGCCGATCGACGAGGCTGTTGAATTTATGAAGCAGGCTGCTAAGAAGTCCTACAGCAAGAAGGGTGACGCAGTCGTAGAAATGAACTACAAGGCAATCGACGCCGGTGTAGACGCAGTACATAAGGTAGAAGTTCCTGCATCTTGGGCTAATCCAGAAGCAGATGCTCCTAAGGCAGAGCGTACAGGTCGTCCGGAAGTTGTTAAACTTGTCAATGACTTACTTGATCCGATCGCAAAGATGGATGGTGACAGCCTTCCGGTATCTGCATTTACAGATTGCATCGATGGTCAGTTCGTAACAGGTGCTTCTGCATACGAGAAGCGTGGTACAGCCGTTATGGTTCCAGAGTGGGATGCAGAGAAGTGTATTCAGTGTAACAACTGTGCATTTGTATGTTCACATGCAACCATCCGTCCATTCTTACTGAGTGACGACGAAGTTAAGGCTGCACCTGCAAACATCAAACTTGCTGATATGAAGCCTAAGGGTGGAGATTACAAGTACACCATGAGCGTATCTCCTCTTGACTGTATGGGATGTGGCGAATGTGTTACTGTATGTCCTACAGCAGCAATCGCTATGGTTCCACAGGAATCACAGGCAGATGAGCAGCCGGTATTTGATTACTTAGTAGCAAACGTTGGCAAGAAGGATGTTGGATTATCAGACATCACTCCTAAGGGATCACAGTTCAACCAGCCACTCCTTGAGTTCTCTGGTTCTTGTGCAGGATGTGCTGAGACATCTTATGCTAGATTGATCACACAGCTCTATGGTGAGCAGATGTTCATCTCTAACGCAACAGGATGTTCTTCTATCTGGGGTAACCCGGCAGCAACATCACCATACACAGTAAATAAGGACTCTAAGAAGGGACCGGCATGGTCTAACTCATTGTTCGAAGACAACGCTGAGCATGGTCTTGGTATGTATGTTGGACAGAAATATATCCGTGACATGGCTATCGAGTCTGCAAAGGCTTGCGCAGAAAGCGACAAGGCATCCGCAGAACTTAAGGCTGCATTTGCTAACTTCATGGATACTGTTAATGATACAAAGGCAAATACTCCTGCAACAGACGCTCTTGTAGCAGAACTTGAAAAAGCAGCAGTTGCTGGATGTCCGGATGCTAAGGAAGCACTTGCTAAGAAAGATTACCTGGCTAAGAAGTCCGTATGGATCTTCGGTGGTGATGGTTGGGCATACGATATCGGATTCGGCGGATTGGATCACGTTCTTGCTTCTGGTGAGAATGTCAACGTTATGGTATTCGATACAGAGATGTACTCTAACACAGGTGGACAGGCTTCTAAGGCTTCTAACATCGGTGAAGTATGTCAGTTCGCTGCAGCAGGTAAGGAAATCGGCAAGAAGTCTCTTGCAGAGATCGCTATGAGTTACGGTTATGTATATGTTGCTCAGATCGCACTTGGTGCTAACCCTGCACAGGCTGTTAAGGCTATCGCAGAGGCTGAGGCATACAACGGACCTTCACTCATCATCGGATATGCTCCATGTGAGTTGCACGGTATCGCTAAGGGTGGTATGAACCACTGCCAGGATGAAATGAAGAAGGCAGTAGCCGCTGGTTACTGGAACCTGTTCTCATTCGATCCTGCTAAGAAGGCAGAAGGAAAGAATCCATTCACTTTGACATCAAAGGCTGGAGACGGTTCTTACCAAGACTTCTTGAACAACGAGGCTCGTTATACTCGTCTGATCAAGCCATTCCCAGAGCGTGCTGAAAGACTCTTTGCTAAGTCTGAAGAGGCTGCTAAGGAACGTTACGATCACTTACAGAAGTTAGTTGATCTTTACAGCTAAAAGAAAGAGGTGCTGATGCACTTCTGTTAGAAAACCCGCCGGGGCATTTGCCCCGGTGGGTTTTTTGCTGCCATAGGGACGTTCCTTTTGCCACAAGGAGTGTCCCTTTTGGCATGGAAGCAGAGAACAGATCGGAGCATAGTGCAGGCGGCAAGGAGGCAGGACGAGAAAACTGTCGCAGAACAGGGAGTCTCTTTTCGAGAACCTTTTTCTTTTCTTGATAAAAACTGTCTTTGCAAAGTTCGACAACCGTCTTGGATGATGTTCGCCTCT
>CAVGHS010000104.1:0-7044 GCA_963629085.1 bacterium | reverse complement strand
TGCGGAAAAAGTGGCTGTTGCCTCCCGTCTCCGGCGCAATATAAAACTGCTTTGGTGCTTCTTCTTTTTGCACCGGCTTGCTATCCGTTTCTTTTGCTCCGTTCTTCCCCTTGATCTTTTGTAAAAAGGCATCCAGACTTGCGACCATTTCTGTCGCATCACCATCTGCATCACCGCCATCCGACAACTTGTCCATCTCCTCCATGATAAAATCGGAGACATTCAGCACATGTTCCACCAGTTCTACATGCGGCACCGTGGTCGGATGGGACTCACGGATAAAATAAAAGACATCTTCCAACTTATGAGATACCTTGGTGATTTCATCAAACATCATAATACCGGAAGATCCTTTGATCGTATGCATGGTACGAAAGATCTCATTGATACTGTCTTCATCAAAGCCGTCTGCATCTTTTTGTTCCATTACAATATTCTGCAAATTTTCCAGAAGTTGTTGGTTTTCAAATAGATAAACACTGAGCATATCGCCAGTATTAAAATCGTCTGCCATGAAAGACTCCTTTCTATATCAAGCCTAATTTCTTTAATGCCTGATCGAATTTTTCTTTATTGATCGGCTTGCCAGAATAAACGCTGCATCCCAGATCAAATGCCATTTTGACATTTTCCTCATCATTAAGAGCCGTTGTCATGATAACCTTGACCTGATCTTCTTCCGGTATACCATGGTCTGCCTCCAGATCACGGATGCTGCGCAGGACCTGATAACCGTCCATCACAGGCATCATGATATCCAGGCATGCCAGATCGTAAGGTTCTCCGTCCTCCAGTGCCATCAGATAGGCATCCACTGCCTCCATGCCATCGACAGCCGCATCACATTCTCCATAAGATGATAAAAAATTCATCATAAACTTACGCGTTACAAAATCATCTTCTGCCAGTAAAATCCTCATATTCCCTCTCCTTATCCCTTATTTGTTGTTTAAAATATTGTAAATTCTTTTTGCAATATCCGGTAACTTTTCCTGATATTCCACTGCACCGATCTCATAAGCCACCTTTGGCATACCATAGACGATACAGGTCGTCTCATCCTGTCCGATCGTATGGAATCCGGCTTTTCGCATCTCCAAAAGTCCCTTGGCACCATCGCCTCCCATGCCGGTCAGTATCACCCCCATGGCATTGCCCTTGGCATGCTTGGCTACCGAAGAAAACAAGACATCGACCGATGGGCAGTGCCCGTTTACCTTTGGCGCCTTCTTGAGTACTATTTTATACATATTGTCCTGTCTTATCAACTCCATATGCTGATCGCCGCCCGGTGCCAAAAGTACCAGCCCCGGTCTGACAATATCACCGCTCTTTGCCTCGCGCACTTCCAATTCGCACCGTTCGTTCAAACGATTGGCATACAGTTCCGTAAAGCCTGCCGGCATATGCTGCGTCAGGACGATCCCCGGCACATCTTTATGTAATCCCTGCAAAACATCGACTGTCGCCTCTGTGCCACCGGTCGATGCCCCGATGGCGATCAGGTCGCATTTACCGGTCGGATTTTGGATATGCAGGGCATTGACTACCTCTGCATGTGTCCGTCTGCGGTGGATCTTGGCAATGGATGCGATCTTGATCTTGACCGGCAGTTCCGTGCGGATAAATTCTTCGATCGCCCTTCTGTCTGCAGATGCAGGCTTGGCAACAAAATCGACTGCACCGGCATTCATGGCATCAAAGACGCGGTCGCTCAGTGAACTGATCATGACCACCGGCATAGGATACTGTGGCATCAGTTTCTGTAAAAACTCTATGCCATCCATACGCGGCATTTCAATATCCAAGGTCATGACATCCGGCTGATATTTGAGGATCATGTCCCTTGCTTCAAAAGGATCTCTTGCCGCAGCCACAACTTCGATCCCTTTGTCCCTATTCAAATTCTTTACCAGGAGTTCCCGAAATACCAGGGAATCCTCCACAACTAACACTCTTATCTTCCTTAGCATCTAGCCACCTCTTATTTGCGAAAAATCGATGGCTGTATCATTTGAAATGGTGCTACCGAACGATCTATCGTTTCCGTCCTTCCTATAAATAAGTATCCACCCGGTTCCATACTCTGATAGACCTTGCGGATCAGTTCCTGCTTTGTTCTGTTATCAAAATAGATCATCACATTGCGTAAAAAGACAATGTGAAATTTGTGCTTAAATAAAAATGGGCTCATCAGATTAAATCGGCGAAAGAGGATCTCTTTTTTGATCTCATCCGTCACCTGATAATGCATACCATCCGGACATACCTTGAAATAACGCCGTTTCCACTGTGCCGGCATGGACGCGATCGCATCCGCTGTATAGATTCCCCGCGTCGCCTGCTCCAAGATCTCAGCAGAGATATCCGTTGCCAGGATCGTTGTATCCCAGTTTGCATGATCCAGTCCGAAATAATCCTTGATCAGCATGGCTAACATATAAGGTTCTTCTCCGCTGGATGACGCCGCGCACCAGACTCCCAGATCTTTTGTCCTTGCCTCTTTTTTGGAAAGTTCCGGCAGAACCACCCGGGATAAATACTCCATGTGTTCAAACTCCCGCATGAAAAAGGTATGATTGGTCGTAAGCATGCCAAGCAGGCGCTTTTCCATATGTCCGGTCGGATCTGTCTCTAGGGCATTCATAAAGGCATCATAAGAGAGATAGCCATGTGCGACCACATAATTTTCCAGACGCCCCGTCATGATCTCTTTCTTTTTTGACATGTCAATTCCATAATGTAACTTCACATATCGGTAGATACGTTGGAATTCTGCTTCTGTCATCTTCATGATACTATAGTCCTCATCCTCTTTTGTATTCTCCCCTATGCCAGCTGTCGTTTGATCATATAAAGCACCTCGTAAAGCGCCGGGTTAAACTTGATGCCCGCTTCTTCTCCTAAGATCTCCACGGCCCTTTCCTTGGAAAATGCACTACGGTAGGATCTGTCTTCCGTCAGTGCACAGTAGGCGGTAACGATATTTACGATCTGCGCAGACAGCGGGATCTCCTCTCCCGCGATCCCGGTAGGATAGCCGCTGCCATCCCAGCTTTCGTGATGATACTTCACGATATCCCGTGTCATTTGTATAAAATCATTGCCCTGTTCCTCATCATCAATGCCCTGTAGGATACGTTCTCCCACTTCTGTATGACGCTGCATGATGCGGTTTTCTTCCGGCGTCAGACGATCCTTCTTTTGTAAGATTTCTGTCGGAACTGCCACATTTCCGATATCGCATACCGGAGCGGCTAATTCTATGGTATCCACATAAGCATCCGAGATCAGGTCTGCATATTCTTTGGTCAATTGTAAGGCTTCTGCCAAAACACGGCAATTTTTGCTGATGCGTTCCATATGTGCCTCGTCATAGGCGGCATTCTCTCTTGCGACCCGAAGTAAGGCATAGAGGACATTTCTTTTTTCATTTTCCACACGACGCAACTGCTCGATCACAGAAAGTTGTAACTTGTGGTTCATGTCCTGCAACTGCCGGGTCGTCTCATAAAGTCTGAGATGAATGTTAACTCTTGCTTTAACAATATCCGATACAAAAGGTTTTGTGATATAATCCGCTCCCCCACAGGCAAAACCCTGTTTGATGTTCTGGGGATTGTCCAGCGCGGATGTAAAGATGATCGGGATCTCCCGCGTCCTTACATTTTCCTTGATCTGCCGGCATACTTCAAAGCCATCCATTTCCGGCATGGCAATATCTAAGATAACAAGATCGATCTGCGATCTTTCCAGGACTTTGATCGCCTGCATACCGCTTTCTGTCAATACCGGGGTGTAGCCCGCCTGCCGGATAATATCACGCAAGGCGAAGCGATTTGCTTCAACATCATCTACCACCAGTATCTTAGGTGTCGTAACCTGATCCATAATCTCATGCCTCCCTAGTTTTTCAAAATATCTTTCAGCGCCTGATAATAAGTGTTTACCGTATCATAATTCTGCTTCTGGATTGCCATCTTGAGACGGAGGACACCGCTTTTTACTTCCTGCGGTGCATCCATGGTCAATTCCCTAACTGTAGCAGCAAATTCTTCTGCCTTGTCCCAATTATCCATTTCTACCGACAATATAAGTTTATTTAAATCTCGTTTTAATTCTTCGCTATTTTCTTTGCTGCCATATTCCCGTATATGATCCATACCATTCTGTGCGGTAAACTCAGAAAGACTATGGATAGAGGAAACATACTGGACCGTCGGATCCTGCTGGCTCTGATTGTCCTGTAACTCGCTCTCCGGTATCTCGACCCAGATCTGAAAGGAGAACATAGATCCTTGTCCCTGCGTACTCTCCACATGGATAGAGCCATCCATCAGTTCAACTAACTGCTTACAGATATTCAGCCCAAGGCCGGTCCCGCCATAGCGCCTGGATATAGAGGCATCCACTTGGGAAAAACTTTGAAAGAGTTTGTCCTGATCTTCTTTGCTGATACCAATACCGGTATCAATGACCAAAAAGAAAAGTTCCATACGATTATGGATCTGGGATGTCTTGACGACTTCCACAGCAATGCGTCCTACCGATGTAAACTTGCAGGCATTGGACAAAAGATTGTTGAGTACCTGCACAATGCGCAGTTCATCCCCTATGATATGTTCCGGTATCTCCGGCGAGATACTCATGGTAAACTGCAAGCCCTTTTCTGTGATCTTATTCTTATGATTGGCTTTGACATATTCCATCATGGAACGGAAATCAAATTCCCGCTGTTCCAGAGTAAACTTACCTGCCTCCAACTTGGAAAAGTCTAAGATATTATTGATGATGGCATTCATATCCGCACAGCCACGCTCTACCAAGGACACGATCTGCAGTTTTTGCGGATCTTCTTCCATCTCACGCAAAGACATGATATTGCCAAGGATCCCATTGACCGGTGTCCGTAATTCGTGTGTGATATTTGCCACAAATTCGGATTTGACCTTGGCTGCTGCCTTGGCTTCTTCTCCCACCTGATCGACCTTGCGTGTCAGGTAAATTTCTTTTGTGCGGTCATGGGCAATAAAGATATAATTTACATCCTCTGTGTCCAAAAGACGCATCCAGACCGGAAAACAAGTCCGATTAGACCGATAGATGTCCACCGGCAGACGATCTTTTTCTGCCTTTTTCCTGACCTCTGGCAGATCCTTTGCTTCCAAAAAGATGCCGGGAAATATATCAAAAATAGAAATGGAAGGATCACTCACAGAATATTCCAGTTGTTCCTGTGCTGTTTCATTCATGTAAAGAATCCTGCCGTTCGGATCACAGGCAAGAATCATATCACATATCTGATCTATGGCTTTTGCAATGATTTCCTTTTGTTCCATCTGACGTGTCCTCCATTTAGAAAAACCCATATACTATTGTAAAGAAGTGTCTGCGAAAGTGCAAGAAAAAAGAATGTGCCAAAACACATTCTTTTCACAATTTAGACATTATTCGATATCCAGGTCTGCCGTGATCTGATAATAATCACAGGCATGTGATGTATAATTGGATACATTTGCTCTTGAGATCATGCTCATCTTAAGGAAAGAGCAGAATACAAAAGCATTGTCATCCAGAACCACTTGCTGCATTTGAAGTGCAAGTTCTGCTCTTTTTGTTGTATCAAATTCCTGACTCAGCTGCGCCTCTAAGGCATCCAATTCTGCATTGGAATATTTCCCCTGATTTTTAGCGGAATCGGTAAGGGCAAAAACCGTAAACCAGTATTCCGGATCTCCTGTCGGTGCCTGCACATTTGCCATGGCATATACATCCCATGCCGAAGCATCCTTAACGACCTCATTTACATCCAGTGTATTATTGATGTCTACATCAATACCGATCTCCTTTAGACTTGCCTGCGCTGATTCTGCCAAAAGCGGTAACTCCTGTCGGGTCGGATAGGTCAGCCATTTGACGGTCAGTTTTTTCCCATCCTTTTCCCGGATGCCATCCCCATCGGTATCAACCCAGCCTGCATCTTCTAAGACTTTTTTTGCTCCTTTGGGATCGTAAGTTTCTGTTGTGACTTTATCCCCTCCAAAGGCGGCTCCCTCCGGGAAAACTCCATTTGCTACATAGCCATTGCCCTCTAAGAGGGTATCGACAAAACTCTCCTTATCAATCCCCATGGCGATCGCTTTTCTGACTGCCGGATCTGCACATACGGAATTTGTATCAAAATTCATCTTTGCGAAAAAACAACGTGAAGTTGAGATCTGCGAAAACTGATACTCCCCTCCTTCAAATAAAGGATAGGATTCGTATGCCATGCCGTAGGCAGCCTGCACCTCATTCGCCTGCAAAGCCTTTGCCAGTGTATTGCCATCCGTGATCGACTTGATCGTGATCTCATCGATCTTAGGATCCCCATTCCAATAATTATCATTTTTAACGACCTTTAAGTAATCGTCTGTCTTTAGATCGACCGCTATATAAGGACCAGTGCCCGCAACAATGCCATTATCAAATCCTGCTTTAATATCTATAATACATCCGTAGGGATCTCCCAGATAATTGAGCAGTGCCGGCTTTGGCTCGGATGTCTTTATGGTCAAGACCTGCCCGTCTGCCTCCATGGATGCGATCTTGGTGTCTGCCGCCGCACGGTCATGCACTTCAAGCAGGTGTTCCAGACACTCCTTGACTGCCTCTGCATCCATATCTCTTCCACTGGAGAATTGCACATTGTCCTGTAAAGTGATCTTCCAGGTCAGTGGATCGACATTTTCCCATTCCTTAGCCAGCCACGGCTCGATCTCCATATCATCGGAATATCTGACTAATGTTTCTCCGATACCATAACGGATACAAGCCCAACCGGCATAGGTATTATGAGGATTGATGTCTGCCTCCTCATTGGCACTGTTAAAACTGACATCCCCTATGACCAGGGTCTTTTTCCCGTCATCTGCCTTTTGGCTTGTCTTTCCACAGCCGCTCAGCAGTCCTACCATAAGACATGCTCCTAATAAAAAACTTAAACCTCTTTTTAATTTCATACTCCTTTACCTCTTTCTTTTTCTATATAGATTGCACCACGCG
>CAVGHS010000103.1:0-7229 GCA_963629085.1 bacterium | reverse complement strand
GACCAGAACAACCTCGATGCCTTCTTCCTTCAAAGAACGGCATGCCTGTGTGCCTGCATAGTCAAACTCAGCCGCCTGTCCGATAACGATCGGACCGGAACCGATCACGAGTACCTTTTTGATATCTTTATTCTTTGGCATTACTGGTCACCTCCCATCATTTCAATAAAACGGTCAAACAAATATCCACTATCCTGTGGGCCAGGGCAAGCTTCAGGATGGAACTGTACCGTAAAGATATTCTTTCCTGTATATTTTAATCCTTCATTTGTGCCATCGTTGACATTGACAAATGCCGGTGTGGCAATGGATGGATCCAACTTATCTACATCTACCACATAACCATGGTTCTGTGAAGAGATGTAGACACGTCCGGTGGAAAGATCCTTGACCGGATGGTTGCCACCACGATGTCCGTATTTCATCTTGTGGGTATCTGCACCGGTCGCAAGTGCCATAAGCTGATGTCCCAGGCAGATGGCGAAGATCGGCACATCAGAATCATATAATTTCTTAATCTCCCTGATGACCTCTGTGCATTCCTTTGGATCCCCGGGTCCGTTGCTGAGCATGATACCATCCGGATTGCCTGCAAGAATGGTCTCTGCCGGTGTATCTGCCGGATAGATGGTCACTTCGCAGCCTCTATCATTTAAGGACTTGGCAATATTTCTCTTGGCTCCCAGATCTAAAAGTGCAACCCGCTTACCGTCTCCCGGCAATACCTTTGGTGTCGCACATGTGACCTTTGATACCACATCACCTGTGGTATATGCCGCAAGTTTCGGTAAGATCTCGTCCAGATCATAATCCTCATTGGTCGTGATCATGCCATTCATGGTTCCCTTATCTCGTAAGATCTTGGTAAGTGCTCTCGTATCAATACCACAGATACCCGGAATTTCATGTTCTTTTAAGAAGTCCTGAATGGTTCCCTGACAACGGAAGTTGCTCGGGATACGGCTGAGTTCACGAACGATATAACCGTCCACCCATGGTCTTTCTGACTCCATGTCCGGTGTAATACCGTAATTGCCGATCAAAGGATATGTCATAACGACTGCCTGTCCGGCATAGGAAGGATCTGTCAAAACTTCCAGATATCCTGTCATGGATGTATTAAATACGATTTCACTGATGACTTCGCGTGTCGATCCGATGCTCTCACCGGCGAACACAGTGCCATCTTCCAGAATAAGAAATGCTCTCATCTTTTGCCCTGTCCTTTCGAAATTCTACATGTTAAATTTTAAAAATGCCTAAACTTATAGTATGTTATCACATGATTTTTTATATTGCAAGAGCCTTCTATCAAAAAGATAAAAGGCTCTCATTTTTTCTTTTATTTGAAATATGCAACACCGGATTCAAAGATCTTCATATCCTGCTCGCCATAGATATTGATGGCAACAGACTCTCCGCGTCTTTCGGAATGTGCCATCTTACCAAGCACACGTCCGTCCGGGCTGGTGATACCCTCGATCGCCATATAGGAACCATTGACATTCCACTCTTCATCCATAGTCGGATTGCCTGCTTCGTCCACATACTGGGTTGCGACCTGACCATTTGCAAACAATTTGTCTAACCATTCCTTGCTTGCAACGAAACGTCCCTCGCCGTGGGAAGCCGGATTGCAATATGTCTGTCCCAGCGTAGCCTGTGCCAGCCATGGTGACTTGTCAGATACCACCTTGGTGTAGACCATCTTGGAGATATGACGTCCGATCGTGTTGTAAGTCAGGGTCGGAGCATCTGCCTGCTGGGTATGGATCTCGCCATACGGTACCAGTCCCAACTTGATGAGTGCCTGGAAACCATTACAGATACCAAGGGCAAGTCCGTCACGATTGTTCAAAAGATCCATAACGGCTTCTTTCATCTTTTCGTTACGGAAAGCTGTCGCAAAGAACTTAGCACTTCCTTCCGGCTCATCACCTGCGGAAAATCCACCCGGGAACATGAGCATCTGTGCCTGATTGATTGCATCTGTAAATACCTCGACCGAATCACGGATATCTTCGGCTGACTGGTTCTTAAAGACTTTAACGATCGGTTCTGCACCGGCACGCTCAAATGCCTTTGCACTGTCATACTCGCAGTTGGTACCCGGGAATACCGGGATAAATACCTTAGGTTTTGCCACTTTGTTCTTACATACATAGATCTCTTTTGCCTGATAAAGACCTGTGTCAACCAGATCCTTATCCTCCGTGGCTCTGGTCGGGAATACCTTTTCCAGTGGTCTTACCCAATCGCCAAGCGCATCTTCCATGGAAAGTTTCATATCTTTGTAGATAAAGTTCTTGCTGTCATTTACAGATCCGATCACGCTTACGTCCTGACCAAGTCCTGCCGCTTCCATAGCCTCAAAGATTGCCTTGGTATCAGCACCATCGACTTCAGCTACGATAGATCCCATGCAGTTTGCAAAAAGTTCTTCTGCCGCTACGTTATCTGCGATCGTCACACCCAACTTATTACCAAATGCCATCTTAGAAAGGGCTGCTGCCAGACCACTTGCATCCGGTGCATAGGCAGATACGATGACCCCCTTCTGGATCAGGCTATGGATGACATCATATAATTTCATGACCTGTTCATAATCCGGCAGATCGTATGCGTCACGTTTTGCATGGAAGAATACCAGTGCATCGTCCGGCTTCTTTAATTCCGGTGTGATGATGTCGCCCTCTTTTGCAATGTCAACCGCAAAGGAAACCAGTGTCGGCGGTACATCAATCTCATTGAAAGATCCTGACATGGAGTCCTTACCGCCGATGGAAGGCAGACCGAATTTCATCTGTGCCTGATAAGCACCAAGCAGGGCTGCAAATGGCTGGCTCCATCTCTTTGGATCTTCGGACATTCTGCGGAAGTATTCCTGGAAAGTAAAGCGGATCTTGCTGTAATCACCACCTGCTGCTACGATACGGGCAACGGATTCCAGCACGGCAAAAGATGATCCGTGATATGGGCTCCAGGAAGATAAATATGGATCAAAGCCATATGCCATCATGGTAACGGTATCGCACTTGCCTTCGGCTACCGGGAGTTTGGCAACCATAGACTGGGTCTCGGTCAACTGGTAACGTCCGCCGTATGGCATATAGACACTGCCTGCTCCGATGGAACCATCGAACATTTCCACCAATCCCTTTTGTGAGCATACATTCAGATCCGATAAGGTTGTCTCCCATGCCTTCTTTACATCGCCTGCTTCCAAAGCATCAGCAACGCCCTTTACGGCATAGGTATGGAAATAATTATCCTCTTTTACCGGCATTTCAACCGCAACATCTGTCTCCTGATGTGCGCCGTTGGTATCCAGAAAGGCTCTCTTTAAGTTGACGATCTCCTTGCCTCTCCACTCTAAGACAAGACGTGGCTCTTCGGTAACGATGGCAACTTCTACTGCCTCTAAGTTTTCTTCCTTTGCATAGGCTAAGAACTGATCTACATTTTCCGGTGCAACGACAACAGCCATACGCTCCTGGGATTCAGAAATGGCAAGTTCCGTTCCGTCCAGACCTGCATATTTCTTTGGCACCTTGTCTAACTGTACGCGGAGTCCGTCTGCCAACTCACCGATAGCAACGGACACACCGCCTGCTCCAAAGTCATTACACTTCTTGATGATATAACTTACTTCCTCACGGCGGAAAAGTCTCTGAATCTTACGCTCTGTAGGCGGATTTCCCTTTTGTACCTCAGCACCGCAGACTGCGGTAGACTGAGTGTTGTGCGCCTTGGAGGATCCTGTTGCACCACCGATACCGTCACGTCCGGTTCTTCCGCCAAGTAAGATGATACGGTCGCCCGGGTCGGAATTTAATCTCTGCACGGCACGTCTTGGAGCAGCCCCCATAACAGCACCGATCTCCATACGTTTTGCCACATAATTCGGATGATATACTTCTTTGACATAGCCGGTTGCAAGACCGATCTGGTTACCATAAGAAGAATAGCCATGGGCTGCCTCACGCACCAGTTTCTTCTGTGGGAGTTTGCCTTCCATGGTGTCTTTGACGGAAACGGTCGGATCTGCCGCACCGGTCACACGCATCGCCTGATATACATAAGTACGTCCGGAAAGCGGGTCACGGATGGCTCCGCCTAAACAAGTAGCCGCACCACCAAACGGTTCGATCTCGGTCGGATGGTTGTGGGTCTCATTCTTGAAATTGACAAGCCATTCTTCTGTCTTGCCATCCACCTCTACCGGCACAACGATAGAACATGCATTGATCTCGTCAGATTCTTCCTGATCGTCCAACTTGCCGTCCTTTTTCAGTTTCTTCATGGCAAGCAGAGCCAGATCCATAAGGCAGACAAACTTGTCATCACGGTCTTTGTATAGGATCTTGAAATTATCTAAATAATCATTGTAGGTATCTTCGATCGGCGCACGGTAGTAACCGTCCTCAAAGGTCACATTCTTTAACTCGGTAGAGAATGTCGTATGACGGCAATGGTCTGACCAGTAGGTATCCAATACACGGATCTCGGTCATGGACGGATCGCGCTTTTCATCCTGGGCAAAATACTTCTGGATATGCAAAAAGTCCTTGAAAGTCATAGCAAGACCAAGGGAATCGTATAAGTCCTTTAATTCCTTTTTCGGCATATTGCTAAAGCCGTCAAAAATCATAACATCTGCCGGATCTTCAAAATGATCGGTCAATGTCTCCGGTTTAGCCATACCGGTCTCTCTGGAATCTACCGGATTGATGCAGTGCTTCTTGATGCTTTCAAACTGTTCATCACTGATCTGTCCCTCGATGACATAAGTCGTTGCGGAACGGATGATGACATCTTCATCTTTCTTTAGCAACTTGACACACTGCTCTGCGGAATCTGCTCTCTGGTCAAACTGTCCCGGCAAAAATTCCACACTGAAAACTCTGCCTTCATAAGCAAACTCTTCTTCATAATAATCGTCGACCGGAAGTTCACAAAAGACGGTCTTTAATGCCTTTTTGTAAGTTTCCTCCGAAATATTTTCAATATCGTAACGGATCAGGACGCGGACGCCTGTTACCGTAGTAATGCCAAGATAACTCTTGATCTCACTGAAAAGTGACTTTGCTGCCACTGCATACTGGGGTTTCTTCTCTGCATAAACTCTTCTTACGTTTCCCATGCTATACCTCCATCTTTCACTCACTTGGACAGACCCTCTGCCCTATCACATTTACCCATAGTATAGCACATCGCGAAAGCCTGCACATAATTATTATCCCTAATTAGATATATTAGTAAATCTTATTTATATCCTTGACTGCTATTATTTGTGCTTATATAATATGTTTTATAATATTGCGTTGCGAAAAAGAAGCAGGGCTGGGAGTAGGGGCTGGGCACCCTTTCTAACACTAAACTGTCGCAGAACAGAGAGTCTCTAGCCAAGGAGCATTTGCTTAGTATTATTAAAACTGTCTTTGCGAAGTTAGACAACCGGCTTGGATGATGTGCGCCTGATGACAGATATGAATGCAGAGCGCATTAGAGACTCTTATAACTTGACAGCATCCCGGCAACTCGGGTACAGGGATGTACCCGAGAGGCGCAACCGCACACGGATGTTCGTTTGCGCCGGTTGCCGATTTCTTGATATGTCTTAAATACCAAGTTATTAGAGTCTCTTATGCGTGGCGCCCCTGAATATCTGTCACAGACGGACACATCCTGCCGGCTGTCGAAGCTGCGCAAGAGACAGTTTCTTCTAAGACAAATGCTCCTTGGAGAGACTCATCTAACCTGCTCCAAAGTTTATGATTAGAAAGGATGCCCAGCCCCCACTTCCAGCCCCTGCTTCCTTTTTTACCACACTCGCTTATTCAGAAAGGAATATTATGGATATCAATTACGAACTTTACAAAGTATTTTACCATGTTGCTTCTTCCCTCAGTTTCTCCGAGGCAAGCAAACAACTTTTCATCTCCCAGTCTGCCGTATCGCAGTCCATCAAGACACTGGAAAAAAAGATCGGGCAGCCCCTTTTTATCCGCAGTACCAAAAAGGTACAACTAACCCCTGCCGGCGAACTGCTCTTACAGCACATCGAGCCAGCCATGAACCTCATCCGCCGCGGCGAAGAACAGATCCAGAACGTCAATGACACCCGATTAGGACAACTCCACATCAGTGCCAGTGATACCATCTGCCGCTATTTTTTGGTGCCTTACATCCAAAAGTTCCACGAACTCTACCCGGATGTGCCAATCCGCATTACCAACGCGACCAGCAAGTCCTGTGTCGACCTATTGGAACAGGGAAAGGTAGACATCATCATCACCAACCACCCAAACTCCCGCATGAATACTTCTTATATCACCCAGACCCTGACGACCTTTCAGGATGTGTTCATCGCCAATCCTACACATTTTCCGCAGATTACCAAGGAAATAACGTTTAAGGAGATCTCCGGTCTGCCTATCCTGATGCTGGACAAAAACTCTACGACAAGCGAATACCTCCACCAGATCTTTTTGGAGCATCGCTTAGATCTGGTACCGGCTTTTCAGTTATATTCCAATGATCTTTTGATCGATCTGGCGCGTATCGGTCTTGGCATTGCCTTTATCCCGGACTACTGCATCAAGCATTCCTCAAAAGACCTGACCGTTGTTTCGACAAAAGAAAAACTTCCGCCAAGAAGCCTGGTTGCAGCAACACATCCGTCCCTGCCCCTTGGCGCCTCAGCAGAAGCCTTTTTATCTCTTTTGCCAAAAATCGTCCACTAGATCTCCAACCGTGTGACGATCGCAGATCTTTCCGTCATCCCATTCCCGCGGAAAGGTCTGCCTATATTCTCTTCTGGTAAAACGTTCATCTAAGAGTACGATCACGCCCTCATCACTTTTTGTCCGAATGACGCGCCCTGCCGCCTGGATCACCTTGTTCATGCCCGGATACAGATAAGCAAAGGAGAATCCATCTCTCCCGGTCGCCTCAAAATACTGTTTCATGACTTCCCTCTCATTCCCGATCTGGGGCAGTCCCACACCGACAATAATGGCACCGATCAGTTTTTCTTCCGTCAGATCGATCCCCTCCGAAAAGACTCCCCCCATCACGCAAAAGGCAACCAAAGAACGTCCTCTTACCTCTTCAAATTCTGCCAAAAAACCTTCTCGCTCCTGTTCACTCATCCCGGAACGCTGACAGATGACATCGCAAGTCCCCAGACTTTTTGCCATAAACTTCTGGCTGATCTCCTCCAGCAT
>CAVGHS010000102.1:0-7246 GCA_963629085.1 bacterium | reverse complement strand
GTGGCGAATGGTTGCCACCACCTAAAATATCTACAATTTTCAAGGTTCATCTGAGCCTTTTCTTTCGCTCAGTTTTTTCATAGGTCATTTGACACTATCCTTCTTGACATAGGCAATATGTGGCAACCGCATCTTTTAAACATATTGTCTCAAAATCTATTTGATGTCCACCATAGGTAAGCCAGCCGAGTTCTCTGCCGGCTTGCTCCTTCGGCTTTTCTTTTAAGTTCTGTAAAAGCAGGCTCATATCGCAGTTTTGACATACTTCTTCCAGAGGCAGATCCAGACATTTTGCCAAGGCTTCCTTACAGGTCCAAAGGAGTGTAAAGTAAAAGTCCACATCGGCAACTTTTTCCAAAAATGCCTGCTCCGCCTCTGTAAAAAAACGTCTGCACAGGCTGTCGCGATAACGCCCCAGCATCTCAACATCAACGCCCACCGCCTGATCTGACACGATACAGGCACACCAGCCTTTTGTATGTGACAGGGAAAATTGGCTGTCCTCTAAAAAAGGTTTTCCCCTCTCCGACATATCATAAGAAAAAGGTGCAGATATTCCCCTGCCCCGCAACATATCCTCCAAAAGATGACCGGCGCAAATGCTCTGTCTACGGGAAGACTGGTGTTTGATGGCATCCGCTTTTTCTTTTCTGGCAGGGCTCAAAGAGGCGTAATATTCTTTTATCTTAGCATCTTCCGTATCCGCAAGCAGGATCTGCTCCAGCCCAAGATCAGCAAAATCTGAAATCTTCATAATGACAAAGCCCCTGTTTGTACCATGCACAATTGCTGCAAGATGTCTCAAAAACCTCTTTGGTCAGATATTTCCCCGCCTGCTGCATCAGTTGTCCATATGTGTAGGTCTGCCCTTCTACCAGATGTAAGGGTTCCAACAGATGCTGATCCTTTTTTTTGACATGATTGGTCGCATCCACACAATATTTGCCCTCCACCAGATTCGGACATTTTTTACAGATCTCATCCGGATCGCTCACCAGTAAAAGCGGATCGTCTGCGTGATCTTTGAGCCAAGTGACCATCCGGGTCATATTCTCACAAAATGCTCCACTGTAGCCATATCCCTGATATAAATTGGTACACATAATATGATGTACACGAAAATGCTTCATTTCTTTTCTCCCTTGTGCGCCGGTTTTCACGCATCCAGCCCAAAATACGCTGTCTTTTCTACGTCCCGTGCCAAGATCCGATATCCCAGATCATACACGATATTGGAAAGGACATACTCATCCTGATTGACATAAATCTCTATGATATTTTCATCCACATAAATATCCAGATGTCCGCCATCCCGCAAAAGCGGTGTGCAAAACTGCTTGCCTACCAAGGCTTCCTCGCCAAAAAGATCTGCTTTTTCTATCGCAAATACCTTGCTTCTATCCGTATATACCTGTCCTTTGCAAAAACGGATTTCATAGCCCCCGATATCTATATGTGCCCCCTCCAAAAGATCCAGACTGATCTTTAAAGGCTTTTTATCCCGCAGGATATCTTCTGCCTGGTCTTTGTGCAGATTTCTGATAAAAAGACGCTCGACCGCCGGATGCAGACCAAAGCGCAGGCTGCCCTCTTTTTGTCTGACCAATCGCGGAAAGGTCAGCATACCGATCCTGCCATCTGCAAGCGGACGCGGCATACGCATCCATGCCATGACAAGACGTCTGCCCTTTTCATCCAGTGTGCTTTGCGGTGCATACAGATCCATGCCATAATCTATAAATTCAGGTTCGGACAGAATCTTTGCCTGCTTTTTATCCGGATCAAAGGAAAGCCTGGTCCAGACAGACTGATTGGGATAAGAGGTTCCGGTCTTTTCTATGCCAATGGGCGACATGATCAGATAATGCCCTCCATCCAGCGCAAATATGTCCGGGCATTCCCAGGTATGGCTCTTGATACGCTCATCACTTACCGCAGAGGCAAATTCCCAGTGCAGCCCATCCCTGCTGCTATAGAGCAAAAGATTTCCCTGTTCCCCCTGGCGGCTTCCCAAGACCATAAAATACTGGCTCTTTTCCTGCCAGACTTTTGGATCTCTGGTATCGCCGGGATGCCCGATCTCATTTTCCGAAAAAGTCGGGATGATGACGCGTTTTTCCTCTGCCGGAAAATGCATACCATCCGGACTGCCCAGCATTGCCTGACATGCGATCAGTCCGCTGCCGCTCACATGGATATTTTCCGGATCCATAGAGGCATAAATAATAGCGGTATAATATAAATACATTTTGCCATCAATCTCAAGAGCAGAACCGGAAAAACAGCCATTGCGGTCAAAATCCCTGCTGGGATATAAAGCAATGCCCTCATCTTTCCAATGCACCAGATCTGTCGAGGTCTTATGCCCCCAGTGCATGGTTCCCCACCGGCTTTCATAGGGAAAATATTGATAGAACATGTGGTATTTGCCCCGATAGTAGATAAATCCATTGGGATCGTTCATCCAATGGTCTCTGGGCAGAAAATGTAGACTTACCGCCATCTTTTACGCCTCCTCATGCGTCAGTACATCCGATACCTCCGTGATCGTCACATAGGCATGTCGATCCTGTTCCTGCACGATCTGTCTCACCTTATTGATCTGGAAACGGTTGACCACAAAATAGATCATGGTCTTATCTTTGTCTGAATAATAGCCCTTGGCTCCCAAAAGTGTGATCCCATTGCCAAATTCTTCCGATAGTGCCTGACAGATATTGTCGGGATGGTTGGTGATGATCATGACGGATTTTGCCTTATCCAGACCTTCCGCAACAAAGTCTACCGCCTTGAGCGCGATCGCATATGTGATGATCGAGTACAGCGGCAGGATCCAACTGTCCATGACAATGCCTGCAAATACATATAGGATGACATTATAGCCCATGACAAAAGTGCCTACCGTAATGCCAAGTTTTTTTGAAAACAGGATGGCTAATATCTCCACGCCATCGATGGCGCCACCGTAGCGTATGGTCAGACCGCTGCCAATACCTGAAATCAGACCGCCAAAGATGGCACAGAGCAAAAGATCCTGCTCCGCCAAAGGCGAGGCAATGGTCACATCCACCGGCAGGATATCCGTGATGATCCAGGTTCCTATAGAATAAACAAAAACAGCATAGACCGAATACATGGTAAAGGATATGCCCATTTTTTTATATCCATATAAAAACAAAGGAAAGTTCAAGAGTAAAAGAAATACCGACAGGGACAGATAATCCGGTGTCACCTGCGCCAGCAGCATGGAAGTACCTGAGATCCCGGAGTCATATAAATTGACCGGGTACAAAAAACAGGTCACGCCAAAGGCGTTGATCAGACCTGCGATCGTTAGCATAACAAAGTTCTTTGGATGTAATACGTCTTTTTTCATCTAGTCTCCTCTCATTTTCAACGGCGTTTACAGGACTTCATAAAAACTAAATTATGCTTTATTGTATCAAAAAATGATGATCGCCTCAACCTATGACTTAGTCTCTTTGGCTGTCTCCTGTCGCATAATCGATGGTGATCCCCGGCTGCACATTATAGCAAAAGACATCAAAGCAGATGCCCTGTCCCGCATCTTCTACCGACCAGGCTTCCATGTGTACGCCCCGCGCCACGAGATCGTCTCCCGCAAAGATCGGCGTCACACGATATAGAACATGATTTCCGGTCTCATCCACATAAGCATCCACCATATCTTCAAAAGGCAGCATACCCTCCACATTCAGATAGCGTGTACCTGTGATGAGATTCTTTTCATTGGCATTTTCCCCGGTCAGTTGATAACCGATCAGATGACAGCGGTTATATAAATAATTGCCGTCGATCAGGTCGTTATACTTGACTGTATGCCAGCCACTCGGCCGTACCTGTCCGATCTCTCCTCGCTTTTCGGTCGGCTGTGTCTGGGGGCAGACATTGGCAAAGGTCAGTGTACATCTTCCCAGGGCATCCAGATCTCCGTAATAAGTAAATGCCTCGGTGGTCTGCTTTTCCTCCTCTGCAAAATCCGGCACGTTGTCCCCTAGGACTGTATAAGGTTCGCCACTATAGTCCGGTATATCGCTCAGTTCTTCCGCACCCACTTGTGTCGTAACACC
Organism: bacterium; assembly: GCA_963629085.1. Classification (GTDB taxonomy): domain Bacteria; phylum Bacillota; class Clostridia; order Lachnospirales; family Lachnospiraceae; genus Pararoseburia. The sequence goes on along the minus strand of CAVGHS010000102.1, from coordinate 3,155 downwards.
GTTCGGAAGTTTCTGATCCGCCGTATCCTGCCCCATACGTCCCAGATTCATCCCGATCAAAAGTGCCACGATCGCCATGGCGGTTGCTGTCATCTTATTCCTTTTTGGCTTTCTATATCTACTCATCATCTTTTTCCTTGTCATGTATTTTATTATTTTCATGCCCGTCTATTATAACGCATTTATCATCTGCCTTGCATCCCCTTTTATTTTGTGATTTAATAAGCGCGAAGATACAAAAAGGAGGTTGATTTCCAATGAAGAAAGAATTGAACTGGGCAGTGATCGGTACCGGCGTGATTGCCAATGAAATGGCACAGGCACTGCAAAAAATGGACAAAAAACTTTACGGTGTTGCCAACCGCACGCAGGAAAAAGCCCTTGCATTTGCAGAAAAATATCATGTCACAAAGGTCTACGACAAGATCGATGATGTCTTTTCCGATGAAAATGTAGATGTCATCTATCTGACAACACCCCATAATACCCATTATGCTTTTATGGAAAAAGCACTCCTCCACGGCAAGCACCTGCTGGTAGAAAAATCCATCACCTTAAACAGTCTGGAACTGGAAACAGCCATGGCTCTTGCCAGAGAAAAAAATCTGGTCTTAGGGGAAGCCATGACCATCTGGCATATGCCGCTTTATAAAGAATTGTGGCATATTGTGGAAAGCGGCGAACTTGGCAAAGTCCAGATGATCACCGTCAATTTTGGAAGTTTTAAAGAATATAATATGAAAAACCGCTTTTTTAACATGGATCTTGCGGGCGGTGCCATGCTGGATATCGGGGTCTATGCCCTCTCCATCGTTCGTAGTTTTATGCAAAAGACACCGGATCAGGTCATCAGCCAATGGCTGCCTTCCCCGACCGGCTCCGATGAACAGGCAAGCATGCTTTTGCAAAATGATCTGGGGCAGATGGCTACCGTAGCCTTATCCATGCATTCCAAGCAGCCAAAACGCGCTATGATCAGTTTAGAAAAAGGCTATATCGAAATCATGGAATATCCACGAGCCGATAAAGCCTTTATCGTTGATGCCGAGAGTGGCGACAGACGTGAGATCTGCACCGGTCAGACAGTAAATGCCCTCTATTATGAGATGACAGACATGGAAGAAGCCATCCTCTCTGGGGATGATCGCATCATGCGCCTTGACCAGTCCAAAGATGTCATGGATATCATGACAAAGATCCGTAAAGACTGGAACTTAAAGTATCCGGGCGAGGTCTGGTAATTAGCAGACGCGTACCTTTCCCACACACTTTTTGACCGGGGATGCCTGACTTCCTGCACGCATGCCCGGTTTGTGCGCAATACTCGGTGGCAGGATCGCGTAGGAACCGGAAGATAAGACCATATGGCACATTTCTGCCGGCTCCTGCCAAAATGCCACATCGCGGTCTGCATCATAGGCTTCGTCTATCTCTAATCCGGCTACATTTACCATATCAATGGCTTCCTCTCCGGAAATGATCCACTGGATGTCGGTATAGTTCTTGTGGGTTTCCAGACGGCAATCCTTTACTTCTTTTGTCTCATACTCCTGGATCATAAAGTAAAAATCCCCATCCACTTCATAAGTTCCGACCGCCATAGCGGCTAAGTCCTGTTCTTTTAAATATGCTAATGCTTCCTGTAAGGTCATTTGTTTTCTCCTTTTCCAAAATCTTATCCTCTACTCTAGCACTTTTCCTATCGGTATGCAAAAGTTCTACTCCACACTTACCTGAACCGTGCCCATCGCATGCTTTCCCTTACATATAATGCAGTATATGTGTCAATAAAAAATACCGTCCTCCAGAGATACCAAAAACGTATTGTTCTGATTTCTGAAAGACGGTATTGCTTAACGATACTGCTTTAAATATGCTTCCACTGACCTTGTCATTTCCTTGGAAAAATCGGAATTATATTTGCGCTGACAGAAGGCTGCGCACCAATCTTCAAAAGATCTTTGCTTGCAATGGTGTGCTAACATATCACGCAGTTCTGCTCCATCCATACTGTGATATGTGTTTTCATGCACAATGTATTCCTGCGGGCAACGTTCCGGTTTCCTGCGCATCTTTTGCTGGTCAGTCGGCCATCCATAGACCAACATAGCCGCCGGGAACACATAATCCGGCAACTGCAAAAGTTTGGCGACATCTTCCTGATTTTCTATGATATCACCGATATAGCAGGAGCCGATGCCAAGGCTTTCTGCCGCCACGACCGTATTTTGCGCTGCGATCGTCGCATCCGTGACCGCAAGCATGAGATCTCCCACTCCGGGATGTCTTGGCTTGCAGCCTGCCTCAACAAAAGCATCGTACCATTTCTTACAATCGGCACAAAATACCTCTACCATGTCTGCCTTTGCGATAAAAGGCTGATGGTCACAAAATTCTGCCAATGCATCCTTAATCGACTGATCCGTCACATCAATGATCGTATATAACTGCTGGCATCCGGCGGAAGGTGCCTGTGCCGCTGTCTCTAATATCGTCTGCTTCATATCCGCCGGAATCGGTCTTTCTTCAAATACGCGTACCGACTTCCTATCATAAAGGCTTTTGATGATCTCATTCATGCTTCCTGTCTCCTTTTGCACCTTATAAGTACATACAACCGGATCTTCCCGGCATATCATCATCTTTTACATAGCGCGCATTAAATTCCATATTGATCTCGCGCAGTTCCTTTTTCCCGTCAATATAATCCTGATACATCTCAGCCAGTCCTGACATACAACCATCACAACTAGCCTCGATATTTCCCAGTGACTCCGCTACGATCTTCTCTCGTTCTTCTTTTGTGGTTTCTGCTATTAAATAACTCATATCTCATTCGTCCTTTATTTTAAGTCATATTATCCGTTGATCTGCAAATCCAGATACAGTTGTTCTCGAAATGCACTATCTTTTGTCGCCCGCACAAGATCTTCCGTGCGATTTTGCTCTACCAATTTTTGTATCAGGCAAGCCATACGTTTTTCGCCCTGCGCAGTGCCGATCTCAATTCCACGTGCTTCGCCCCGCGCAGTACCGATCTCTATTCCACGTGCTTCGCCGATTTTCTCGCCCTCCTCTACGCCCTCTTCATAGGTATCCTTCAGATGCTTTTCCTGATCATATTCAAACAAACACATACGCAGTACCTCCGCCTT
>CAVGHS010000101.1:0-7390 GCA_963629085.1 bacterium | reverse complement strand
GGACTGGCTATCTTTTCTGTTATTGCAATGTTGAGCATACCTTTTATCAGCATTTTTATTATCATGGAAGAATTTACGCCGATCCACCTTGTCATAAAGGATGATACCCTTTGCTGTGAATATATCTTTGAGGACTATGCCATTGATACAGACGATATTTCCAATGTATCCCTGGTAGATGAACTTCCTTCTATGACAAAGAGTTCCGGCTCTGCTATGGATAATCTCTTAAAGGGAAAATTTCATAAAAGAAATCAGGGAAACTATGAGTTATTCTTAAATCCGCAACATAAATATTTCATCTATTTTACTGCGGATGGAAAACAATACTATATCAACGGTTTTGATGATGAGGAAACTCTGGATATTTACAATGCGATCAGGAACCAATAAAAAACTCCGCTAGTCACATGGCTAGCGGATTTTTATGTTACTTTTTATTCTTCTGTATCCTCGGAATCCTCATCTTCCTGACTTTCTTCAGATTCTTCCATGATCATGTCGTCCTTGCGCACTTTTGCAATACTTGCAACGGTCACACCTTCATCCACATTGATCAACTTGACACCGGAAGTAATTCTTCCCAGAAGTGCAGTATCATTTACCTTGATACGGATAATAATGCCTTCTGTATTGATCAGCATCATTTCATCTTCCTGGTTGACTGCCTTACATCCTACCAGATTTCCGGTCTTTTCTGTGATCTTGTAGCACTTGACACCCTTACCACCACGGTTCTGTGGTGTAAATTCTTCAATTCGTGTGCATTTTCCAAGACCTTTTTCCGAAACGATCATAAGAGCATCGCCCTGAGAAGCAAGCTGCATTGCGATTACTTCGTCCTGATCTGTCAGGCTCATACCGATAACACCCATAGAAGTACGTCCGGTATTTCTGACATCTGTCTCATGGAAACGGATACACTGACCAAACTTTGTTATCAGGATAATATCTTCGCTGTCATCTGTCAGTTTAACCTCGATCAGTCTGTCATCCTCACGCAGGTTGATGGCTGCAAGACCGGTCTTACGGATATTTTCATAGTCCGTGATCTTGGTCTTTTTCACAATACCATTCTTGGTTGCCATAAAGAGATACTGATGATCTGAGTACTCCTTGATCGGGATCATAGAAGTGATCTTTTCATCCGGCTGCAACTGTAAAAGATTAACGATTGCCGTACCTCTTGCCGTTCTGGAACATTCCGGTATCTCATATGCCTTCATGCGGTAAACCCTGCCGGTATTGGTAAAGAACATCAAATAGTGATGCGAGGTTGTGAGCATCATTTCAACGATATAATCTTCGTCAATGGTCTCCATACCCTTGATACCCTTGCCACCGCGATGCTGGCTCTTGAAGTTATCCACATTCATACGCTTGATATAACCAAGTTTGGTAAAGGTTATCACAGTATTGGTAACCGGAATCATATCTTCCATGGAAATATCATATTCATCAAATCCAATGGATGTTCTGCGGTCATCACCATATTTATCGGAGATTGCAAGGATCTCTTCCTTGATAACACCAAGCAGTTTCTTCTCATCTGCAAGGATTGCCTTTAACTCTGTGATAAGTTCCATCAAGGACTTGTATTCTTCTTCCAGTTTGTTTCTTTCCAAACCGGTCAGTGCACGCAGACGCATCTCGACGATGGCATTTGCCTGTGCCTCGGATAAAGCAAAACGCTCCATCAACTGCTGCTTTGCTGTAGCAACATCAGCAGAACCACGGATGATCTTGATAACTTCGTCGATATTATCCAAAGCGATCAATAAGCCCTGTACAATATGTGCTCTTTCTTCTGCCTTATTCAGATCGTATCGGGTTCTTCTTGTTACAACATCCTTCTGATGCAGCAAATAGTAATTTAAAAGTTCATAGAGATTAAGCACTTTTGGCTGGTTGCCGACCAGAGCAAGCATGATAACGCCAAAAGTATCCTGTAACTGCGTATGTTTGTAAAGCAGGTTGAGAACGACATTCGGATTGACGTCACGACGCAACTCGATACAGATACGCATACCTTCTCTTGACGATTCATCACGCAGATCGGTAATGCCGTCGATCTTTTTATCACGGACAAGTTCAGCAATCTTTTCGATCAGACGTGCTTTATTTACCATATATGGAAGTTCCGTTACAACAATACGGTTCTTGCCGTTGTTCATCGGCTCGATCTCAGATACCGCACGCACACGGATCTTTCCGCGTCCGGTACGATATGCCTCATCAATACCGGCATGACCTAAGATAGTACCACCGGTCGGAAAATCAGGACCCTTGACGATTTCAAGTAATTCTTCAATATCGGTCTCGCGATCTTCTTCTACCTGATTATCAATAATCTTTACCACGGCTGCAATGACTTCACGCAGGTTGTGTGGCGGAATATTGGTTGCCATACCAACGGCAATACCTGTTGTTCCATTGACAAGCAGGTTTGGATAACGGGAAGGAAGCACCGTCGGCTCCTTTTCCGTCTCATCAAAGTTTGGCATGAAATCTACGGTATCTTTGTTGATATCGGACAGCATTGCCATAGAAATCTTGGAAAGTCTTGCCTCTGTGTAACGCATGGCAGCAGCGCCGTCACCATCCACAGAACCAAAGTTACCATGTCCGTCGACAAGTGGATATCTGGTCGACCATTCCTGTGCCATGTTGACAAGTGCTCCGTAAATAGAAGAGTCACCGTGTGGATGGTACTTACCCATGGTATCACCGACAATACGCGCACATTTTCTGTGTGGCTTGTCCGGTCCGTTATTCAACTCGATCATAGAGTAGAGCACTCTACGCTGTACCGGTTTCAGTCCGTCTCGAACGTCAGGAAGGGCGCGGGACGCGATTACACTCATGGCATAATCAATATATGATGTTTCCATCGTCTTTTTCAGATCCACCTCATGAATCTGATCAAAAATCTTGTCATCCATTTATAAACGTCCTCCTACTAAATATCAAGATTCTGAACATATTTTGCATTTTCTTCAATAAACTCACGACGAGGCTCTACCTTGTCACCCATCAGAGTAGAAAATGTTACATCAATTTCAGAAGCATTTTCATCATGAACCATAACACGCTTTAAGATACGACGCTCCGGATCCATGGTTGTCTCCCAAAGCTGTTCGGCATCCATCTCACCAAGTCCCTTGTATCGCTGGATCTTGTTGTTTCCGTCACGACCGATCTCTGTCAAAATGTTATTGAGTTCTTCATCACTATAGGCATACCAGACCTTACGGTTCTTCTCGATCTTGTAAAGTGGCGGTGTTGCCAGATATACATATCCCTGCTTGATAAGTTCCGGCATAAAACGATAGAGGAAGGTGAGCATAAGGGTTGCAATATGGGCACCATCGACATCGGCATCTGTCATAATGATGATCTTGTGGTAACGAAGTTTTGATATATCAAAATCTTCATGGATACCGGTACCAAAGGCTGTGATCATCGCCTTGATCTCGGCATTTGCATAAATCTTATCCTCTCTGGCTTTTTCTACATTTAAGATCTTACCACGCAGTGGCAAAATAGCCTGTGTTGCACGGCTTCTCGCTGTCTTTGCAGATCCACCCGCGGAATCTCCCTCGACGATAAAAATCTCACAATTCTTTGGATCCTTATCGGAACAGTCTGCAAGTTTTCCCGGAAGTGAAGTACCTTCCAAAGCAGTTTTTCTTCTGGTCAGATCTCTCGCCTTTCGGGCTGCTTCCCTTGCCCGCTGCGCAAGCAGCGTTTTTTCACAGATGGATTTGGCTACCTGCGGATTCTGCTCTAAGAAGTAGGTCAACTGCTCACTCACGATACTGTCAACCGCTCCTCTTGCCTCACTATTGCCGAGTTTTTGCTTGGTCTGTCCTTCAAACTGCGGTTCTTCGATCTTGATACTGATGATGGCAGTCAAGCCTTCGCGGATATCTTCGCCGCTAAAGGCAGATTCATTTTCTTTTAAGATCTTTGCCTCTCTGGCATAAGCATTAAAGGTCTTGGTAAGCGCGCTACGGAATCCCGCCAGATGCGTACCACCCTCCGGTGTGATGATATTATTAACAAAAGAATAAGACGAATCGTTGTAGGAATCATTGTGCTGCATAGCAACTTCTACATAGACGCCATCTTTTTCACCTTCACAATAAATGACTTCCGGATAAAGTTCCTGATTTCCTTTATTCAGGTAGGTAACAAATTCCTTGATACCGCCTTCGTAGTGGAAAACACGTTCATTGACCGGATTTTCTCTCTTATCCTGCAAAGTGATACGCAGATTTTTTGTTAAAAATGCGGTCTCACGCAGACGCACCTTTAATGTATTAAAATCAAAAACAGTTGTCTCAAAAATAGATCCATCCGGTGAAAATGTAACCTTTGTTCCGGTCTTATCCGGATCACAAGTACCGATCTCTTTCAGAGGATACATGGTCTTTCCACGCTCATAACGCTGCTTGTAAACCTTGCCGTCACGGCAGATCTCAACTTCCAGCCAATTCGAAAGCGCATTTACAACAGATGCACCTACACCATGCAGACCACCGGATACCTTGTATCCGCCACCGCCGAACTTACCGCCGGCATGAAGCACGGTAAATACCACTTCAACCGCAGGAATCCCTGCTTTTGAATTGATGCCGACCGGAATACCACGACCATCATCTTCTACGGTAACCGTACCATCTTCGTTGATACTTACAATAATATGGGTACAAAATCCTGCCAAAGCCTCATCTACGGCATTGTCAACAATCTCATATACCAAATGATGCAATCCACGCTCAGATGTGCTACCGATATACATACCCGGACGTTTACGAACAGCCTCTAATCCTTCCAATATCTGAATCTGATCTGCTCCATATTCCTGATTATTCTGACTCATTTTTATCCTCCATCATATTGCTATGTAAATGAACGCATCCATTCTCTACTTCATATACCTTGTTCAAAGTAAATCTATTTTTTACAAAATCATCCAGACCCGTACAGGTAATGATCGTCTGTGTATCGTCGATCGCCTGTAAAAGATAATTTTGTCTGTTATGATCCAATTCTGAAAGTACATCATCAAGCAAAAGAACAGGTTTGTCATGAATGGTCTGCTCTACTAATTTGATTTCTGATAATTTCAATGACAGAGCACAAGATCTCTGCTGCCCCTGTGAACCAAATTTGCGCACATCAATATCTCCCACAGATATCTTCAGGTCATCCCTGTGCGGTCCGACCGAAGTCTGCGCATACTTTAAGTCTTTTTCCTTGGCACGGATCAACTCATCTTCAAAGAAAATATCCTCGATATTTGGCTCATATTTGATGACCATTTCTTCCCTGCCACCGGAAATCTTGTGATGAATCTCATAAACGACTTCATTTAATTCCATAATAAACTGATTTCTTCTGGCAATGATCTTTTTACCGTAGTTCACAAGCTGCATATCCCATACCGGGAGCGTTTCCTTGAGACTCGGGTTAAAATAAAGATCTTTGAGAAGTTTATTACGCTGATTCAATATCTTATTGTAGTTTGTCAGGTCTGATAAATAAATCTTATCCAACTGACAAAGTTCTGCATCAATAAATCTCCTTCTATCTGCCGGTCCGTTCTTGATGATGTTCAGGTCTTCCGGCGAGAAGAAAATAATATTTAAAATACCAAAAAGTTCGCTTGCTTTCTTGATGGGAACCTTGTTAATGGCAATGCCTTTTGCCTTATTTTTCTTTAGGTGGATATCGATCTGATATTCCTTTTCGTTCTTTTCCACCAGTGTCTTGATATGGGACTCTGTCTGGTCAAAACGGATCATTTCTTTATCCCGGCTGCCCTTGTGTGACTTTGTCGTTCCACTGACATAGGCGGCCTCCAGGATATTTGTCTTTCCCTGGGCATTGTCGCCATACAAAATGTTGGTACCTTCATCAAATGTAATATCTAAATGTTCATAATTACGAAAATTGCTTAATTCAATGGACTTTATGATCATCTGACTACTTTAACGCTCTCTCCCTCAAAAGTAACCACATCACCCGGGTAGATCTTTTTGCCACGGCGGAGTTCCACTTCGCCGTTGACACTTACCAGACCGTCTAAAATGACCATCTTAGCATCCACACCGGAGGACATCATATTGGCTTTTTTGAGTAATTGTCCAAGTTTGATAAAGTCATCGCCCTCGCGTAAACTGATTTCTTCCATTTTATCTTCCTCTTAGTTTGTCGCTGTATTAAAGTTTACCGGCAGAATGAGGTAAATGTACTTGTCCTCATCATCCTTGATAAAACATGGTGCCTTTGGATTGACCATGTAAATAGATACTTCTTCTTCATCAATAACACGAAGGGCATCGATAAAGAACTTTGGATTGAATCCGATCAGAATGTCCTTACCTTCTTTGCCGATCTCGATATCTTCCTTCATGGATCCGGCTACAGAATTGATCTTGAGTTCCATATTGCCATCGGTAATATCCATGATGATCGGCTTTTTGTCGCCCTCTTTTACCATCAAAGTAGCACGGTCGATACAATCTAAAAGTTCTCTCTTGTTGATCTTGAACTTTGTCTCATAATCGGTAGACAGCATCTGGTCGATCTTGAAGTATTCGCCTTCGATCAGACGAGAAACAACCGTTGTATTGTCAAATTCAAAAATAATGTGATTGTCTGTAATAAAGAGATTTACCATTTCTTCGGTGGATCCTGGAATGATCTTGCTGACTTCGATCAGGCTCTTTCCCGGAACAACAACCTTTTTATTCTCATAAGATTCCTTTAATTCGATGTTACGAATGGAAATTCTATGACCGTCCAGAGAAACCACTTTCAGATGATTTTCTTCAATTTCAAATAATTCACCTGTCATCAATTTGTTATTTTCATTATCTGCAATAGAGAAAATGGTCTGGCGGATCACTTCCTTTAAGGTAAACTGTGAAAGCAAGATCGGCTCATTACGAGGAATGATCGGGATATAAGCAAAATCTTCACCGGATTTTCCTACGATCGTAAAGTTTGCCTTTTCACAGGTAATGGTCGTCTTAAAGGTAGCATCTGTTTCGATCGTAACTTCATTATCAGGAAGTTTACGAACAATATCAGAAAAGAATCTTGCATCCAGTGCAATGATACCTCTTTCTTCAATCGTACCCCCGATGATCGTTTCAATACCAATCTCCATATCATTGGCTGTTAATTTGATCTCATTTGTAGAAGCATCGATCAAAATACATTCTAAGATAGCCATGGTAGTTCTGGTAGGAACTGCTTTTGAAACGATGTTTACTCCTTTTGCTAGTTCTGCTTTTTGACAGGTGATCTTCATAATCGGTAAAACTCCTTTCAGCTTAACATAGATAAATATAATAGAAATTAATAGTAATATTATTAT
>CAVGHS010000100.1:0-7421 GCA_963629085.1 bacterium | reverse complement strand
TAAATAAAATCAGGCGGTAAGATCATATTACATGATCTTGCCGCCTTGTTTTTTCATAAAAATCATTCTCAACTTTCCTTTATAATATGCATTTCTACCTTAGCACATTTGTGGTACAATAAAAAGACTTATAAATACACAAAAAGGAATGAGAGATATGGCATATACATTGGCAAAAAATTTTTTCGCAGAAGATTATATTGGAGACAAAGAGGATATCCTGCGCAGTATCGAACTCTTGCAGATCGAACTGGAAAATTTTGTAAACCAGCATGCGGAGGAGGATTTGCAGGATGCTCCGAGCGACGTGCAGAATGAGGTGGGCTACCTGCTTTACACCTTGGGAAAAAGTTTTTATATGATAGAGGATTATGCTACGGCTGCGCAATATTTTGAGACCGGTCTGGCATTTGATCTGAACGTAAAGGATCAGTATGTGATCGAGATGGTCAAGGGCTATGGCTTGGCACTCTTAAATAGCGACCAGGGGCGGGATGGCATTGTGCTGGAAGCGGTCTATGATGACTTTAGCGGTCTGGCAGATTTTTGCCTGATCATGGGTCTGGTCTATCTGGAGCAAAACCAACACGAGCAGGCGGTGATCGAGTTCGCGAAGGCGACAAGTGAGCGCCCGGATGCAATCGAGGGCAGCAACGGCTATCTTTCCTATTATTATGCGGGACAGTGCCGGGAAAAGCAGAACCGTCTGGATGAGGCAAAGGATTTTTACAGAAAGGCAGGCAATTATAGCCCTGCACTGGAACGATTGGAGCGTCTGGGATGATTCTTTTGTATCGCTGGAAATCATACAATTATCAGGATATTATCGAAACTTTCGAACAGATGGGATATGAGGTCTGTATCGTGGAGCAGGATCTGCAAAATTATGATGTGGATCAGGATTTCGCAGACCGGCTAGATGCCATCTTGCAGCAGAAGGATAAGACATGGGATTTTGTTTTCTCGGTCAATTATTTTGCCCTGATCGCGGAGGTCTGTCATGACAGACAGATCCCATATGTCATGTGGAATTGCGACAGTCCTATGATTTCCATGTATCATACATCCGTATTTTATCCGACCAACTATCTCTTCCTTTTTGACCTGTCTGCGGTGCGGGAGTTTCAGGCTATGGGAGCAGAACACGTCTATCATCTGCCACTGGCGGTCAATGTGAAACGTCTGGACGGACTTTTACAAAGCAGACAGTCGGAGCAGGTCATGCAGCGGCGGCTTGGCATGGAGGACGAGATCACCTTCGTGGGAAATCTATATTACAAAAATTCCTACGATAGTCTAGAGGCGACCATGTCCGACCATCTGCGGGGCTATTTTGAAGCACTGATGGAGGCGCAGAGGGATTTGTATGGTGTCAATGTGGTCGATCGTCTGCTGACACCGGATATTTTGGAAGAGTTATCGGAAATATATGATTTCAAGCCATCCTCCGAGGGCTCGCTTTCGGATCTGGGCTTGGTATTTTCTGTCACGGCACTTGGCTTTAAGATTGCGCAGTTGCAGCGCAAGGGCAGTCTGATCGCCCTGTCGAAAAAGCACACGGTCGGTTTGTATAGCAACAATTCCATGCAGGATCTTTTCCGGGTAGCATACCGCGGTTCGGTCAATTATTGGGAGGAAATGCCCTTTGTTTTTGCTAATTCTCCCATCAATTTGAATATGACGATCCCCAACATCAAGACCGGTATCCCATTGCGCGCTTTTGATGTCCTGGGGGCAGGAGGATTTTTGCTCAGCAACTACCAGATCGAGTATCCTCTCTTTTTTGATCCGGATCAGGATCTGGTCTGCTATTACAGTGAGACGGATATGGTGGAAAAGGCAGATTTTTATCTAAAACATGAAACTGAGCGTAAAAAAATTGCCCGCCATGGGTATGAGCGCGTAAAAGCGAATCATACCTACAGCGAGCGTATGAGGAAGATGTGTGACATTCTGAAAGAGGAGAATGTCTTATAACTTTATAAAGCCTGGTCGATAAGCATTCCGGCATAAGCACTTGGGGCATATGGAGCCACAAAGGTTTTGCCGGGATTTTTGTATTCCACGATCACCTTGTTGACATAGCGCATCGGATCGATGGCAATGCGGTTGACCTCGCGGGACAAAGCATCCTTGAAGCCGTTGAGCGTAGCGAAGTGGTCTGTGGCGTCATTTCCGGAAATGGCGGTATCAAAAGAGTCTCGATCTAATTGCAAGTGACCGTTTTCGTCTGCGGCGATGCCGACAGAAGCCAGACGGTCGGTATAATTTGCGCTGATCGCAGAGACTTCATTTAATAATCTATGGCTGCCATGTAAACTGGCATATTTTTGCCCGACATCCAGAAGACCGTTGTAGGATGCCAGCAGATTGTCAACACCGCTGGTGATGGCTGCGGTATTTGCCATAAAACCGATATGAACGGATCCTGCCTGCGCTGCCGAAGCCTGATGCATCGTCACTTCAAAGGCACGGTTGATGGTAAAGGTGTTGGATAAGGAGGAGTGCTCCTGCCCGTTCAAACGGAATACCGAATTGCTAGCCGGCGTCGTGATATGTGAGATACCGAGCGTGTTGATCTCGTTCCAAGAAGTGCCGGAGTGGATGGAGAAGATGGACTCCTCATCCGCAGAAAGCCCGGTCTGCTTGGATTGTATGGAAAGGGCACTCTCGCCCTGCTTGTTTAATTTGACCTCGGCGGACAGACCAATGTCAGACTGGTTGATCAGGCGCGCAATCTTGCTTTGGACGTCAAAGTTATTATCGCCCGGATTGACATTGAACTGAAACTCGTAGGAGTTGGTCGGCATATCCAGATCAAAAGAGAAAGTACCTTCCTCAAAACTATAGTCATTGCGCTTGAGATAGTTGCCTTCGTTGGTCTGCGGACCGGCAAGAGAGACAACTTCCATATCAAAGCCTTTTTGTCCTTCACCATTGTCGTCTCCGACATAGTGTACGGAAACCGTGGCATCGTCCGAAGATATGGCGACCTTTTTCCTGAGCATGGATGCAATATCGTTGTCATCGGCATTCAGAGAAGAAATGACATTCTGGATGCGGTGGGCATTTGCCTTGATATCAATGGCAAACTCCTTGACATCCCCGGTCTGCGCGATCTTATACAGAGGGGATTCTTTGTTGGTCTTGATGATATTGTTGTAAAGTGAGCGTAATTCACTCTTCTTATGGGAATCATAACGAGAACCTGTGGTCTTGCCATAGGTTGACATAAGATAGTTGTATGCGGCATCAATACGAGCCATAAGACGTCCCCTCCTTTCTTCCTTGAAATATCATACAAACAGCCTGTCTTTTACAGTGACGAAACGCTCCTTGTTTCTTTGCTGTCTGTATGCAGGGTATAAATGTCCATTTATTCACTTATATTATAGTACGCAAAGGTCAAATTGTCATCTACTAAATGTAGAAACTTCTTATATAATATGGGCATATCCTGTGAAAAGATGTTACAATGACAAAAAATAAGAACAGAAAAGCCAAGAAAAAGGAAAAATAGGTTGACGGCAGACAGAGGGCTATGGTATAGTTGTTAAGCGACGGAAGTAGGTCTTTTTTTTATGCCTAAATTTCTGGCATAGAAAAACACAAGAAAAATTTAAGTGGAGGTGGAAGTTGTGCGCACGAAAATAACATTGGCATGCACAGAATGTCAGCAGCGTAACTACAATACGACAAAAGACAAGAAAACTCATCCAGATCGTATGGAAACGAGTAAGTACTGCAAGTTCTGTAAGAAACACACTTTACACAAAGAAACCAAGTAATTGGGGTAAAGGAGAGTTGATATGGCAGACACAGAAAAGAAAAGCATGTCCCAGCGCTTTGCGGGTCTGAAGACAGAGTTCTCAAAGATCATCTGGCCGGACGGCTCATCAGTTGGGAAGCAGACGGCGGCAGTCATTGCTACGTCGGTTGTAGTTGCATTTATCATCGTAATCCTGGATTACGTGATTCAGTATGGCGTTGATTTTCTAGTGAATTTATAATGGAGGCAGAAGTATTATGGCAGAGGCACACTGGTATGTAGTCCATACCTACTCAGGTTATGAGAACAAAGTCAAAGCGAATATTGACAAGACTATCGAGAATCGTCATTTGGAAGATCAGATTATTGAGGTTCGTGTTCCTATGCAGGATGTCACAGAATTGAAAGATGGTGTTAGAAAAACATCTTCCAAGAAGATGTTCCCGGGATATGTTCTGATCAATATGATCATGAACGATGACACATGGTATGTGGTCAGAAATACCAGAGGCGTGACAGGGTTCGTTGGACCAGGAAGCAAGCCTGTACCACTTACAGATGCTGAAATGAGACCACTGGGGATCAAGACAGACAATGTGGTCGTTGACTTTGATGAGGGTGATACCGTTGCTGTCATCGGTGGTGTCTGGAAAGATACCGTTGGTGTTATTCAGACAATGAATCACAACAAGCAGAGCGTGACGATCAATGTGGAACTGTTCGGACGTGAGACACCGGTCGAGATCAGTTTTGCAGATGTTAAGAAAATGAATTAAGGAGGAACAATCCAATGGCAAAGAAAATCGAAGGATATATTAAGTTGCAGATTCCTGCTGGTAAAGCTACACCTGCACCACCAGTTGGTCCTGCACTTGGACAGCATGGTGTAAACATTGTAGAGTTTACAAAGCAGTTTAACGCAAAGACAGCTGATATGGGAGATACTGTTATCCCTGTAGTTATCACTGTTTATGCAGACAGAAGTTTTAGTTTCATCACTAAGACTCCTCCAGCAGCAGTTATGATCAAGAAGGCTGCTAAGATCCAGTCCGGATCAGGCGAACCTAACAAGAAAAAGGTTGCTAAGATCACAAAGGCTCAGGTAAAGGAAATTGCAGAGACAAAACTTCCTGACTTGAATGCAGCAACAGTTGAGGCTGCTATGAGCATGATCGAAGGAACAGCACGCAGCATGGGTGTTGAAGTGACCGAATAGCACTTGGCGAGAACGAGCGATAGCGCAGTTTGAGGTTAGTGCGAGGCCCTCCTAGAGATTAACGAGAGCGAGCGTAAGCGACGCTCGAGTTTAGCGATTAGGAGATTCCTTATGATACGACAATGATTTAACAACGAATAGTGGGAGGGACCTCTCCCGATACTACCACAGGAGGTAAATAGAATGAAAAGAGGAAAGAAATACGTTGAGGCTGTAAAGTCATACGACAAGTCAGCTCAATTTGAAACAGCAGAAGCAATCGCTCAGGTAAAGAAGAATGCTACTGCTAAGTTTGATGAGACAATCGAAGCTCATATCAGAACCGGTTGTGACGGACGTCATGCTGAACAGCAGATCCGTGGCGCTGTAGTTTTACCACATGGTACAGGTAAGGCTGTTAAGGTTTTAGTATTCGCTAAGGGTGCTAAGGCTGATGAGGCTACTGCAGCAGGCGCTGATTTCGTTGGAGCAGACGAACTGATCCCAAGAATCCAGAACGATGGATGGTTAGATTTTGATGTAGTTGTTGCTACACCTGACATGATGGGTGTTGTAGGTCGTTTGGGACGTGTACTCGGACCTAAGGGCTTAATGCCAAACCCAAAGGCAGGAACCGTTACTATGGATGTAACCAAGGCTGTCAACGATATCAAGGCTGGTAAGATTGAGTACAGATTGGATAAGACAAACATTATCCATGTGCCAATTGGAAAAGCTTCCTTTACAGAGGAACAATTAGCGGACAACTTCCAGACCCTTATGGATGCCATTAACAAGGCTAAGCCAAGCAGTCTTAAGGGCCAGTACATTAAGAGCATTTCTTTGGCTCCTACAATGGGACCTGGCGTTAAGGTAAATGTTGCAAAAGTTGCACAGTAGTTATTGACATTCGTATAATACAATGATATAATGCGAAAGCATGTTGCCGAAGACAGTAGGTGCCGCAAGGCATAACGTACACGACCTACCGAGGACAGTCGATCGTTTTAGGACGATATGATTATGATTTTTTGAGCCTCTTTGTCTAGTGCAGAGAGGCTTTTGTTTTGCCTGTTGGCAGGACATCAGATAAAATCTCCAAAGTCTAAGCAAGATGAAATAAAATAAGGAGGTACACGAAACGTGGCAAAAGTTGAATTAAAGCAGCCGATCATTGACGAGATCTCAGCAAGCATCAAAGACGCACAGTCTGTAGTTGTTGTTGATTATCGTGGATTGACGGTAGCAGAAGACACACAGTTACGTAAGGAATTAAGAGAAGCAGGCGTTACTTACAAGGTATACAAGAACACAATGATGAACTTCGCTTTCAAGGGAACTGACTATGAAAGCCTGGCTCCAGTGTTAGAAGGACCTAGCGCTATTGCTATTTCTACAGAAGATGCGACAGCTCCTGCACGTATCCTTGCTAAGTTTGCAAAGACAGCACCTGCACTTGAGATCAAGGCTGGTGTCGTAGAAGGTACATTCTACGATGCAAACGGAATGCAGGCAGTAGCAGCAGTTCCATCAAGAGACGAATTGCTGTCCAAGTTACTTGGAAGCTTACAGTCACCTATCACAAATCTGGCTAGAGTTCTTAACCAGATCGCAGAGCAGGGCGGCGAAGCACCAGCAGCAACAGATGCTCCGGCTGAGGAAGCACCTGCAACAGAAGATGCTCCAGCAACTGAGGAGTAATCACTTCATTTAAAAAGAAATCATTAAATCAAATTTAAAACGGAGGAAATTATCATGGCAAAGATGACAACAGAAGAATTTATCGAAGCTATCAAAGAGTTAAGCGTATTAGAGTTAAATGACTTAGTAAAGGCTTGTGAAGAAGAGTTTGGCGTATCTGCAGCAGCAGGCGTTGTAGTAGCAGCAGCAGGCGGAGACGCAGCAGCAGCTGAAGAGAAGGACGAGTTCGATGTAGAACTTACAGAAGTAGGTCCTAACAAGGTTAAGGTTATCAAGGTTGTTCGTGAAGCAACTGGTCTTGGCTTGAAGGAAGCTAAGGAATTAGTTGACGGCGCTCCTAAGATCGTTAAGGAAGCAGCTGACAAGGCTACAGCAGAAGACATCAAGACTAAGTTAGAAGCAGAAGGCGCTAAGGTTACATTAAAGTAATCCCTGCCTGATGGTAAATTAGTATTGTAAGCAGAGACACCAGGGTTATTCGTGATCCTGGTGTCTTTTTCATTATCGGACATCCAGAGAGAAGACTGGCAGGTGGAGGCTCTACAATGACGAAAGAGTCGGACAATGCAAAAAAATGACAATTTGTCAAGTGAAAAGTGAAAAAAGTTCTTGCATCCTAGAAGGAATTGTTGTATAGTATAGGATGCTTTATTGTGGTGCAATGGGAATTTTATGCCCATTTTTCAATAGACTTAAAATATAAACGAGAGGTGAAACGTCAATGGAGAAAAACAGAATACGTCCAGTCAAGTCTGG
>CAVGHS010000099.1:0-7488 GCA_963629085.1 bacterium | reverse complement strand
GGATCGTGATATCGCAATGGTATTCCAGAACTACGCTTTGTATCCACATATGACTGTATATGACAACATGGCATTCGGTCTGAAACTTCGTAAATTACCAAAGGCTGAGATCGATCAGAAGGTTCGTGAAGCAGCCAAGATCCTGGATCTGGAAGGTCTTTTGGATCGTAAGCCAAAGGCTCTTTCCGGTGGACAGCGTCAGCGTGTTGCCATGGGTCGTGCTATCGTTCGTAATCCAAAGGTATTCCTTATGGATGAGCCACTTTCCAACCTGGATGCAAAGTTGCGTGTGCAGATGAGAATTGAGATTTCTAAGTTACATGAGAAATTAGGTGCAACCATCATCTACGTTACACATGATCAGACCGAGGCTATGACACTTGGTACCAGAATCGTCGTTATGAAGGATGGTGTTGTTCAGCAGATCGATACACCGCACAACTTATACAACAAGCCACAGAACTTATTCGTTGCAGGATTTATCGGATCTCCACAGATGAACTTTATGGATGCCAAGATCGCTGTCAATGGCGAGACGGTTACAGCACAGGTTGGAGATTCTGTGATCACAGTTCCGGCTACAAAGGCAAAGGCTTTGATCGACGGTGGATATGATGGCAAGACCGTAGTTCTTGGTATCCGTCCTGAGGATATCCATGATTCCCAGATGTTTATCGAGGCATCACCAAACAGCGTGATCGAAGCAAAGATCCGTGTATATGAATTGCTTGGTGCAGAAGTTTTCCTGTATTTCGATTATGCAGGCTCACAGGTAACAGCCCGCGTAGATCCAAGAACAACTGCAAAGCAGGGCGATCAGATCAAGTTTGCGCTTGATATGGAGCATGCTCATTTCTTTGATAAGGAAACAGAATTAGTGATTACTAACTAACCTTTTTCTTATATATCTTCCTATCTTATATGATGATACCCTCGGAGAGATCCGGGGGTATTATTATGCTACCCATAAATATCAAAAGTGTGTTATACTATAGAACAAAGCATCATGCCCTATGTGGCTGATACAGATAAGGGAGAATATTATGGAGACAATAAAATATACTGGCAAATTGCAGCGATATTTTCGGGCGCCGATCTATATGATCATCTTGTTTGTTGCCGGTGATGTTCTGGTCTACCTGCAAAATATCAAGGCAGGAGCGCTTTTTTCCGTCTGCATTATCGTCTATGCAGCCATTGTCCTCTGGTACTATCGCACCTGTGTGGCAAGGCTGAATGAGGAGATCATCCATTTTGCGACGCATTATGGGACGGTGCAAAAGGAACTGCTGAACAAGTTCCAGATTCCTTATGCGCTCATGGATTACACAGGTAAGGTCTTGTGGGTCAATGAGGAGTTTGCCCGCGTGACAGGCAGGGACAAGCATTACAACAAGTCCGTTACCTCTATTTTCAAGGAGATTACCAGAGAAGAGATCGAGAAAGCGGTAAATGACAATTTTATCGTAGAACTGGAATTTGGCGATCGCAAGTATGCGGCAGATATGCAGCGCCTACAGTTTAATGAGGAGCAGGATGCGGATGCCATGGAGATCATGACAGAAGCAGACAACTTCAACTCCTTGATCGCACTTCTTTTGTTTGACCAGACCGAACTCGACTACTACAAGGAAGAGAACGAAAAGCAAAAATTAGTCGTTTCCCTTGTGCATATTGACAATTATGAGGAAGTTTTTGACTCGATCGAGGAAGTAAAGCGTTCCCTGCTTACAGCGATCATCGATCGAAAGGTCAATAAGTATTTCCAAAATGTGGATGCCATTGTCCGTAAACTTGACCGTGATAAGTTCATGGTACTTTTCCAACAGCAGTATCTGACAAAGTTGGAGGAGGACAAGTTCTCCATTTTGGAGGATATCAAGTCTACCAAGGCAGGCAACGAACTGGAGATCACACTGAGCATGGGATTTGGTATTGGTGGCAGTTCCTATGTGCAGAATGCAGAGTTTGCCCGTGTGGCGATCGATCTTGCCTTAGGGCGTGGCGGTTCGCAGGCAGTCATCAAGAACAATGGTGATGTCTCTTACTACGGCGTGCGTGGTAAGGAGATCGAGCGAAATACCCGTGTCAAGGCTCGTGTCAAGGCGCAGGCTTTGCGCGAGATCATGGAGACCAGAGATCAGATCATCATTATGGGACATCCGATCGCTGATGTCGATTCTTTTGGTGCAGCAGTCGGTCTGTATTGTGCGGCGCGTGAGATCCGAAAGAATGCAAGGATTGTCCTAAATACCGTGACAAGTTCCCTGCGTCCACTCGTAGAGTCTTTCTCAGAGCAAGCAGGTTATCCGGCAGACATGTTTATCAATTCAGAGCAGGCAGAGGAAATGGCGGATGCGCAGACGCTTGTGATCGTCGTAGATACCAACCGTCCGAGTTACACGGACTGCCCAAGACTTTTGGAGATCAGCAAGTCCATTGTCGTATTTGACCATCACAGACAGGGGAGTGAACAGGTCGTCAATCCGATCCTTTCCTATATTGAGCCATATGCGTCCTCCGCATGTGAAATGATCGCGGAGGTTTTGCAGTATTTTTCTGAAAAAGTACATTTGAAATCAAATGAGGCAGATTGTATCTATGCCGGTATTTTGATCGATACCAACAACTTTATGACAAAGACAGGTGTGCGAACCTTTGAGGCGGCGGCATATCTGCGTCGCTGCGGTGCCGAGGTTACCCGTGTGCGTAAACTTCTGCGTGAAGATATGGCAGCCTACAAGGCTAGAGCCGAGATCATCCGTCATGCCGAGGTTTACAGGGGGCTCTTTGCCATTTCCATCTGTGAATCGCAGGAACTGGAAAGTCCTACCGTTGTAGGAGCCAAGGCAGCCAACGAACTTTTGAATATCGTAGGGATCAAGGCGTCTTTTGTACTGACTGAGTTCCGACACAAGATCTATGTGAGTTCCCGTTCGATCGATGAGATCGACGTGCAGCAGATCATGGAGCGTCTGGGTGGCGGCGGTCATCTGAATGTCGCAGGAGCACAGATTGAAAATGCCAGCGTGGAAGAGGTCAAACGCAGAATCGAAGATATTCTGGATATTATGATAGATGAAGGAGAGATCAAACTATGAAAGTGATTTTATTACAGGATGTCAAGTCTCTTGGAAAAAAGGGAGAGATTGTCAATGTAAGTGAGGGCTATGCCCGCAATATGCTTTTGCCGAAGAAATTAGGCGTTGAGGCAAACAATAAAAACTTAAATGATCTGAAATTACAGAACCAGCATGCCGACAAGGTGGCACAGGAAAATCTGGAAGCAGCACAGGCAATGGCAAAGAAGATCGAGGAATGGCTGGTCGAGACCAAGATCAAGACAGGCGAGGGCGGCAGGACTTTTGGTTCCGTCTCTTCCAAGGAGATCTGTGCGGCAGTCAAGAGCCAGTACAATGAGACTATCGACAAGAAAAAAGTGCATTTGGAAGAACCGATCCGTGCACAGGGCACCTATGAGGTCAAAGTAAAATTGCATCCACAGGTAACAGCAGTGATGCGCGTACACGTATCAGGAGAGTAGCATGGAAGAAGCACTGATCAAAAGAACAATGCCCAATAGTCTGGAGTCCGAACAGTCAGTTGTCGGTTCCATGATCATGGATCGGGATGCGATCCTGACGGCATCGGAAATTTTGACAAAGGATGATTTTTATCATCAGCAGTATGGCGTTTTGTTTGAAGCCATTGTAGAACTTTATAATAGCGGTCAGCCGGTGGATCTGGTTACCTTGCAGAATAAGCTGCGGGAAAAGGATGTGCCGCCGGAAGTGGCAAGTCTGGAATATATCAGTGACCTGGTCGCAGCCGTACCGGTCACGGTCAACGTGGCATCCTATGCTCAGATCGTCAAGGATAAGGCACTGCTCCGTCAGATCATCAAGGTCAATCAGGAGATTGAAAACGATTGCTATAACGGCAAGGAGAGCGTGACGGAGATCTTGGAAAAGACAGAGCATGATATTTTTGCTTTGGTACAGAATCATGGGAATTCCGAGTATGTCCCGATCCGACAGGTCGTTATGAATGCCATCCACAAGATCGAGCAGGCATCCAAACAGAAGGGAACGGTTACCGGTATTCCGACCGGATTTATCGATCTGGATTATCAGACCGCCGGATTGCAGCCGTCTGACCTGATCCTGATCGCGGCGCGTCCTTCTATGGGAAAGACAGCCTTTGTTTTGAACTTAGCACAGTATGTTGCCTTTCATGAGGATTTGTGTACTGCCATATTTTCACTGGAAATGTCAAAGGAACAGTTGGTAAACCGTCTGTTCTCTTTGGAATCCCGTGTAGATGCACAGAAACTGCGTACCGGTAACTTACAGGAATCTGAATGGGAAAAGTTGATCGAGGGTGCCGGCATCATCGGTAATTCCCATCTGATCATCGACGATACACCGGGTATCAGTATTTCAGAACTCCGCAGTAAGTGCCGTAAATACAAGATGGATCAGGATCTGCGTCTGATCATCATCGATTATTTACAGTTGATGAGCGGTTCCGGTCGTTCGGAATCCAGACAGCAGGAGATTTCTGAGATCTCAAGATCCTTAAAGGCACTTGCCAGAGAGTTGAATGTGCCGGTCATTGCCTTGTCCCAGTTGTCCCGTGCGGTAGAGCAACGTCCGGATCACAGACCTATGCTTTCGGATCTGCGTGAATCCGGAGCCATCGAGCAGGATGCCGACGTGGTAATGTTCATCTATCGTGATGATTATTACAATAAGGATACCGACCTCAAAAACATTTCAGAGATCATTGTAGCCAAGCAAAGAAACGGCCCGATCGGTACGATCAATCTGGCATGGCTGCCGGAATACACGAAGTTTGGCAATTTAGATCATACCCAGCAGTAAGATGTCGAAATCTTACGATTAGATTTGCTTGTCCGCCTTTCTGTAAGCGTTTATACTGGAATTATACATAGAAGAGAGCAGTATACATACAGGAAGGACTGGTTTTTTGGAAAAGGCACGTTATATGATCTCGGATGCGGCACGCATGGTGGCATTGGAACAACATGTGCTGCGCTACTGGGAAGATGAACTGCAGTTGGATATCCCGCGCAATGAGATGGGGCATCGTTACTATACAGATGAGAACATCAAGGAAATTCTTCGGATCAAAGACCTGAGGGAAAAGGGCTATCAACTCAAGGCTATCCGCATGTATCTGAAAAAGGAAAAGCGCAACGAGGAAAAGGAGCAGGAAGCCAGAAAGAACCATGTGGATATTGATGGATTTGTCACGCTGACTTCTTCTAAGGATCTGGGATTGGGAGAAGATCTGGATGCTGAGCCTATGGCAGATGCAGTGGCGGATCCGGTGCAGCCGGTCAGCAGGCAGGAAGATCATCGGGTGTCCGCAGAGACACAGGAACAGGCGCGCATCAAGGTCGAGCAGTTTCAAAAACTGATGACGGAGATTGTGGCAAATGCCATGCGTGAGAATAATGAGGCGCTGACAAGTCATGTGGAAGAGCGCATTTTAAAAGAAATGAATTATCTGATGCAGGAGCATTATCAGTTGGAAGAAGATCATTATAAGAAATTGGACGAAGCCATCCGCAGCAGCCTGAAGCGCAAGCGGAGCCGTGGCACCAAGTGGTTGTTTCCGGGCAAGAAATCAGAAAAGTAGAAAATAAAAAGGGCGGCGTAATGAGTGATCATTACGTCGCCCGTTTGCATTTAAAGATTAGCCCTGTGCTTCTAAGAAGTTGTTGATCTCGTCTACCAACATATCAGGGTCAATGCCGTGTACCATAGCAGCCTGCTCGATGGTCTCCATCTGAGAAGATGGGCATCCCAAACAGTGCATGCCGATATTTAATAAAATTGGTGCTACATTCTGGTCGATCTGTAACAATTCACCAATCATAGTTGACTTATTTACTCTAGCCATGATTCTTATCCTCCTTAATTTTGATGGTGTTATTATAATGCCTTTTTTTGCCTTTTGCAATTCCTAATCTTGTTTTTAAATAAGAACTTGTCTTTTTAAAATAATTGATTTATTATGTGGTTACAGCAGAGAGCTGAATAAACAACAAGGTGATTGGAGGAATTTATAATGGCATACGTAATTTCTGATTCATGTGTAAGTTGTGGAACATGCGAACCTGAATGTCCAGTAGGAGCTATCTCTCAGGGAGACAGCCAGTTCGAAATCGATGGATCTGCTTGTGTTGAATGTGGCACATGCGCAGGTGTTTGTCCTACAGGTGCTATCTCTCAGGAGTAATCCTTAGATAGTTACATAACACAGACAAAGCAAAAGATGTCCGCCTTTTGGCGGGCGTCTTTTTTGCGTGGATTTTTAACATTGGAAGTTAGTTTAACGGGAAATATATTGAACACACTGGTAAGGAGGGAGTAGTACCGAGGGTATTGCAAAGAAAAAGAAAAGGTGGTGGATCGAAATCCATCACCTTTTGCATTTACAGTTTCGCTAACATACCAAGAGCATCGTCCGGGATGATCAAGGTGTAGTGTTCTTTGAAGTAAGCATCCTGTCCGACAGAAAAATCTGCCTGTGAACCATACTCGGTCAGGATATTGCAGGCCTTGTTAAAGTCTTCCGGTGTGTGATCACTTTTGCTGACGATCAGATAGAAAACATCATCCGAAGGACTCTTGTATAAGGTGTTGCGTCCGTGGTAAAAATCGCCAAGGACATGTGCCAGGCGGATCATATCATCAAGGGATGAAAAGACAAACAACTTGGTGATGTCGACCGGCAGAGAGATCTGGCTGGCATCCGGCAGACTGGCATCTGCGGACTTGCCGATACGGACTGCGGCTTCTTTTGCCTTGGAAAAGAGAGACAAAATATCGTCTGCCGCGGTTGGCGGATGTGGCATGGCATCGTCATAGGAATCCATGTCATAATCATCCGGATCCATATCCTCTGAAAAATGGGAGAACCTGGTATCCAGTTCCTCCGGGTATTCCACCTTGGTCACTATCAATAAAATGGAGTCAGCGGTAAGCGGAACAGCCTCGATCATCAGAGGAATGTCCTCTGCGTCAAAGCCGAATTCGTAAGAGGCTTTCTCCATCATCTCGCGAAAAAGAGATTTGGCTTTCTCTGTGCCATAAGCGAGTTCACTTAATTTTAAGTGCCTGCTATCGAGATCTTCTCTGGTAAGGGTGCAGCGAATCTGGTTATCGTTTACTTTTTCAATTTTCATAAGATCACATCCTTTACAGAAAATTAGGTAAACTTATACCTATACACATTATAAACAATGAAAAATACAAAGTAAAGAAAGCAAAGTATTAAAAATGTCTAAAAATGTTAAAAAAGTATAAACAATGTAGAAATGTCTTGCGTTTCAAAAAGGAATTTGCTATAAAATATGCAAGAGATGCTTTTCCGGTTCTAGGGAGGAGCATATGAATGTCATATTTTCTATCTGATCGCTACGAGACGCAGGACGTTTTGTATGAGACGCCACATACG
>CAVGHS010000098.1:0-7604 GCA_963629085.1 bacterium | reverse complement strand
ACCTTGAGGGCGGTCCTTGTGTTGCCAAGCGTTTGTCCGGCTGCGGTTCCGGTACCGAGTATCTGGCAGTGACACCGACCGGAGATCTTTATCCTTGCCATCAGTTTGTTGGAAATACAGACTTTTTGATGGGAAATGTGGATGACGGCGTGGTCAATACAGACCTGCGTGACGAGTTCAAGTCCTGCAATGTCTATGCCAAGGACAAGTGCAGGGAATGTTTTGCAAGGTTTTATTGCAGTGGTGGATGTGCAGCCAATTCTTACAACTTCCATGGCGACATCCATAATGCATACGATATAGGATGTGCACTTCAGAAAAAGCGTGTTGAATGTGCCATTATGATAAAAGCGGCATTGGCTGCAAAAGAAGGAGAAGAAGCATGAAACGATTAAAGAAAGGGCAGGGAGTAGCGTGGCTGGTAGTCCTGCTTGCCTGCATCGTCGGATTTGGTTATCTGGCATGGAACATTGTGACAGCGACCGTTTCCGGCAAAGATGATTTTGACATCCGTTTAGGTCTTGACCTTGCAGGTGGTGTCAGCATTACTTATCAGGTTGTGGGAGATACCCCATCCAGCGAAGACTTAAATGATACGGTCACCAAGTTACAGAAGCGTATCGAAAATGAACTGGGATCTGATTCCTCTACAACAGAGGCGAGTGTTTATCCGGTCGGTGATGACAGAATCACTGTTGAGATTCCGGGCGTCAAGGATGCCAATGCACTTTTGGAAGAACTGGGAACACCGGGTTCCATCTACTTTATCACACAGACAGATGTAGACGGCAACCAGAACTATTCTTATGACAGTACAACAGGTGGTTACAAGTTGAACTATGATCTGGAAGACCTGATCGCCAATGGCTCTGTGATTTTACAGGGATCTGATGTCAAGAGCGCAAGTGCTACCAATCAGCAGAACCAGACGACAGGTGCAACGGAACCGGTCGTACAGATCTCTTTGACGGATGCCGGAACCAAGGCATTTGCAGATGCAACGACAGCAGCCTATGCAGCAGGCGAATCCATCGGTATCTACTATGACGGACAGTTCGTCAGCGTACCAAAGGTAAATGCAGCCATCACAGATGGTCAGTGCGTCATCGAGGGTATGAGTGATTTTGATGAGGCGGACAGCCTTGCTTCTTATATCCGTATCGGTGGTCTGAACCTGGAACTGGAAGAGTTACAGTCCGAAGTCGTAGGCGCACAGTTGGGTAGCAGTGCCCTGTCTACCAGTTTACTGGCAGCAGCCATCGGTCTTATCATTGTCATGATCTTCCTTATGATCATGTACCGTGTACCGGGTGTGGCAGCATCCCTTGCTTTAGCACTTTACACAGGACTTATGTTATTTATCCTGTGGGCATTTGATATTACCCTTACACTGCCGGGTATCGCCGGTATCATCCTTTCCATTGGTATGGCGGTGGATGCAAACGTTATCATCTTTGCCCGTATCCGTGAAGAGATCGCGGCAGGCAAGAGCGTGATCGCAGCCATTGAGATCGGATTTAAGAAAGCACTTTCCGCGATCGTCGATGGTAATGTGACAACCCTGATCGCAGCAGCCGTCCTTGGTGTATTAGGATCCGGTACGGTCAAGGGATTTGCCATTACACTGGCACTTGGTGTTGTCCTTTCCATGTTTACGGCACTTGTCATCACAAGAATTCTGATGAATGCTCTGTATGCAGTCGGATTGCGTGACCAGAAGTTCTATGGCAAGGCAAAGGCTATGAAGAATATCAACTTCATGAGCAAAAAGGCAGTATTCTTTATCTGCTCTATCCTTGTGATCTGCGTCGGCTTTGTCGGTATGGGCGTGCATGGTGCAAAGGGAGATAAGGCATTAAATTACAGTCTGGAGTTTTTGGGCGGTACTTCTACAACGGTAGAATTTAACGAGGCATATACCTTAGCAGAGGCAGATGACGAGATCGTGCCAAAGATCGCAGAGGTCATCGGAAATAATGACATCCAGACCCAGGTCGTTGATAATACCAACCAGATCATCTTCAAGACCAGAAGTCTGGATCTGGATCAGAGAGAAGCACTCAATACCATGTTGGAAAATGATTATGGTGTAGACGAGACAGCGATCACATCTTCCAACATCGGTTCTACGATCAGTGGAGAGATGCGTTCCCAGTCCGTGATCGCCGTTATCGTGGCAGCATTCTTTATGCTCCTTTATATCTGGTTCCGCTTTAAAGATATCCGTTTTGCAAGCAGTGCCATCATTGCCCTGATCCATGATGTGCTTGTTGTATTGGCACTCTATGCCGTGGCTCGTATTTCTGTCGGCAGCGCATTTATCGCATGTATGCTTACGGTTATCGGTTATTCTGTCAACGACACGATCGTTATCTTCGACCGTATTCGTGAGAATAAAAAGGCACTCCGCGATGAGACACCGGAGACCTTACAGAACCTTGCAAATGAAAGTATCACACAGACACTTTCCAGATCCATCAGTACTTCCTTTACGACTGTTGTCATGGTACTGATGCTTCTGATCCTTGGTGTGACGAGTATCCGCGAATTCGCATTGCCACTTCTGGTTGGTATTATTTGCGGTACGTATTCCTCTATCTGCATCGCAACCGAATTATGGTATGTGATGAAAGTACATATCAAAGGAAAAAAGCAGGCAAAATAAGAATGAGACCCCTATAAATTTGCACATCATAAGGAGGATGAGATGTACACATTAGAAGATATTAAAGCAGTAGATCCACAGATCGCAGACGCTATCACAGCAGAATTTGACCGTCAGTCCAGTCACATTGAACTGATCGCGTCGGAAAACTGGGTAAGCCCGGCCGTTATGTCGGCAATGGGAAGTGTTTTGACCAATAAATATGCAGAAGGTTATCCGGGCAAGCGTTATTATGGCGGATGCGAATGTGTCGATGTCGTGGAAGAACTGGCAAGAGAACGTGCCAAGGAGTTATTTGGCTGCGATTATGTCAATGTCCAGCCACATTCGGGAGCACAGGCAAATATGGCAGTCCAGTTTGCTGTCTTAAAGCCGGGAGATACCGTGATGGGCATGAACTTAGATCACGGCGGACATCTGACCCATGGATCACCGGTCAACTTTTCCGGTACTTACTTTAATATCGTTCCTTATGGTGTCAATGACCAGGGCTTTATTGATTATGACGAAGTAGAGCGCATTGCAAAGGAATGTCATCCAAAGATGATCATTGCAGGGGCTTCTGCTTATGCCAGAGCCATTGACTTTAAGCGCTTCCGTCAGATCGCTGATATGGTGGATGCGGTGCTTATGGTGGATATGGCACATATCGCCGGACTGGTTGCAGCAGGTCTGCATGAAAGCCCGGTGCCTTATGCGGATATCGTTACGACAACGACCCACAAGACCCTGCGTGGTCCGCGTGGTGGCATGATCATGGCGACCGCTGAGGCAAATGAAAAGTACAACTTCAACAAGGCAGTATTCCCAGGCACACAGGGAGGACCGCTTATGCATGTGATCGCAGCCAAGGCAGTCTGCTTCCAGGAGGCTTTGCAGCCGGAGTTCAAGGTCTATATGAAACAGGTGGCTGACAACGCACAGGCACTTGCCAAGGGCTTGCAGGACAGAGGCATCAAGATCGTATCCGGCGGTACGGACAATCATCTGATGCTGGTGGATCTGACACCATATGATCTGACCGGTAAGGCAGTAGAGAAATGGCTGGATAATGCCCACATCACTGCCAATAAAAATACCATTCCGAACGATCCAAAGAGTCCGTTTGTGACCAGTGGCATCCGTCTGGGTACACCGGCAGCGACCAGCCGTGGCTTAAAAGAGGATGACTTTGATCAGGTGGCAGAGGCGATCGCTACCGTTATCAAAGAGGGCGAAGATGGTGTTGCCAAGGCGAGAGAGATCGTGGCAGGACTGACTGCAAAGTATCCATTAAAGTAAGACTTAAGGATATAAAGATAGATTTCTACAGATAATGGAAGGAAAGAAAAATGATCGATATTAAATTTTTAAGAGAAAATCCTGATCTGGTAAAGCAGAATATCAAGAACAAGTTTCAGGATCACAAACTTCACTTAGTAGATGAAGTCATTGAATTAGATGCAAAGGCGAGAGCCGCACAGCAGGAGGCAGATGAACTCCGTTCCAAGAAGAACAAGATCGCAAAGCAGATCGGTGCTTTGATGGGACAGGGCAAGAAGGAAGAAGCAGAAGCAGTCAAGGCTGAGGTTGCCGGTATTTCTGCAAGACTTGCTGAGTTGGAGCCGGAAGAAAAAGAATTACAGGAAAAGGTTACGCAGATCATGATGAACATTCCAAACATCATTGATCCGTCCGTGCCGATCGGCAAGGATGATTCCTGCAATGTTGAGATCGAGAAGTTCGGAGAGCCGGTCGTTCCTGATTTTGAAGTTCCATATCATACCGATATCATGGAACGTTTTGACGGCATTGATCTGGAGAGTGCCGGAAAGGTTGCCGGAAACGGCTTCTACTATCTGATGGGAGACATTGCAAGACTACATTCCGCAGTGATCTCTTATGCAAGAGATTTTATGATCGACCGTGGATTTACCTACTGTGTACCACCGTTTATGATCCGCTCAAATGTGGTTACCGGTGTTATGAGTTTTGAGGAAATGGATGCCATGATGTATAAGATCGAGGGCGAAGACCTCTATCTGATCGGTACATCCGAGCACTCTATGATCGGAAAATTCATTGATACTTTAAATGATGAAGAAAAGTTACCATATACACTGACCTCTTATTCTCCTTGCTTCCGTAAGGAAAAGGGAGCGCATGGTATTGAGGAACGTGGCGTTTACCGTATCCATCAGTTTGAAAAGCAGGAGATGGTCGTGGTATGTAAGCCGGAAGATTCCAAGGCTTGGTATGACAAGTTGTGGCAGAATACGGTAGATCTCTTCCGCAGCCTGGATATCCCGGTTCGTACCCTGGAGTGCTGCTCCGGAGATCTGGCAGATCTTAAGGTTAAGTCCTGCGACGTTGAGGCATGGTCACCAAGACAGAAGAAATACTTTGAAGTTGGTTCATGTTCCAACTTGGGAGATGCACAGGCACGCCGCCTGAAGATCCGTGTCAAGGGCAAGGACGGCAAGTATTTTGCACATACTTTGAACAACACGGTCGTTGCACCACCAAGAATGCTGATCGCGTTCTTAGAGAACAACCTGAATGCAGACGGATCTGTTAATATCCCGCTTGCCTTACAGCCATACATGGGCGGCAAGACAGTTCTTGTTCCAAAGCACTAATGACACATAGGGACGTTCCTTTTGCCACAAGGAGCGCCCCTTTTGGTTTGCCCTTTTAAATTATCAGCCAAAATGAAATATAAGGATAAAAATACAGAATTTTCCGAAAAAAGAGTGGTAATCTGCCATCCACCTTGCTACAATAGCAGTAAGAGAAAAATGAAGCGAGGAGGACATGTGACATGAAGGTTTTTACAACGGACAAAATTCGTAATGTAGTTGTTCTGGGACACAGTGGGGCAGGCAAAACAAGCCTGGTGTCAGCCATGACCAACATTGCAAGCGGTACAAAGTCGCGCGTGACGGAGCAGCCGGCAACGACCCAGATGGTTGTCTGGCCTATCCTATGGGAAGACCACAAGATCAACATTTTGGATGTTCCCGGTTCCTATGATTTCGTGGGAGAGATCGAGGAGGCGGTAGGGGTAGCCGATGCTGCCATCATTGTGATCTCCGGTAAAAATGGTGTGGAGAACGGAACGCGCAAGGCATGGGCTTTGTGCGAAAAATACCATTTGCCGCGTATCGTATATGTCAGTGACATGGATATGGATGAGGTCTCTTTTAAGAATGTCGTGCTGGGCTTGCAGGAACTCTATGGCAAATGCATTGCGCCGTTTCATTTTCCTTTGCGAGAAAATGCAGAGTTTGTGGGCTATGTGAATGTCATTCAGGAGCGAGCAAAACGCTGGCAGGCGGATGGCACAGTCGAAAAATCCGAGGTGCCGGATTATTCTATGGACAATCTTTCTATTTATCGGGAAGCCTTGATGGAAGCGGTAGCGGAGACCAGTGAAGAATTTCTGGATCGCTATTTCGCGGGTGAGACTTTTTCCGAAAACGAGATCCGACAGGCACTCCGTGTCAATGTCTCTGAGGGGACGATCGTGCCGGTCATGATGGGATCCAATACCATGGAAAGAGGTATGTATACACTCTTGGCAGACATCATCAAGTATCTGCCGTCACCGGATCAGCGCAGTGCAACCGGTATGAATGCTCTGACGCAGGAACTCTTTGAGGCGAATTACAATTTTGCCAAGGCAAAGACTGCCTATGTTTTTAAGACTATTATGGATCCTTTTATCGGCAAGTATTCCCTCTTTAAGGTCATGTCCGGGGTTATCAAGTCGGATGATATGCTTTATGACCAAGCGAGGGGGCAGGAGATCCGTATCAGCAAGTTATATGTCATGAAGGGAAACAAGGCAGAGGAAGTAGAGGAAATACATGCAGGCGATATAGGCGCGCTCAGCAAGGTGGCAGGCTTGCAGACATCTACGACGCTTTCTACCAAGGCAACGCCGATCTTATATCCGCCGACAGCCATCTCTACCCCTTATTGTGCGATGCGTTATTTTGCAGCCAATGCCAAGGAGGATGATAAACTGACCCAGTCCCTTTTGAAACTGGCAGAGGAAGACCGGACGCTCCGTGTGGAAAATGACAGCGAAAACCGGCAGACGCTTTTATATGGTATCAGTGAACAGCATTTGCAGGCTGTGGCAGATCGGCTGAAGGCAAAGTATAATGTCGAGATGCAGTTAGAAGCACCAAAAGTTGCCTATCGTGAGACCATCCGGGGCAGTGCAGATGTGGAATACAAGCACAAAAAGCAGTCCGGCGGACACGGACAGTATGGACACGTCAAGATCAAGGTATCGCCGTCCGGTGATCTGACCTCTGCTTATGAATTTGAGGAGACCGTTGTCGGAGGAGCCGTGCCAAAGAATTTCTTCCCGGCAGTCGAAAAGGGCATTGCCGAGGGGGCACTTGCCGGTCCGCTGGCAGGCTATCCGGTGGTCGGCATCCATGTCAATCTCTATGATGGATCTTCCCATTCCGTAGATTCATCCGAGGCAGCATTTAAGACGGCAGCGACCATGGCATTAAAGGACGCTCTCATGAAAGCCGATCCGGTTCTTTTGGAGCCGATCGCATCTTTGCAGGTCAGCGTGCCGGAGGAAAAGGTGGGAGATGTCATGGGAGAACTCAGCAAGCGCCGCGCCAAGATCATGGGCATGAGCCCGCAGGAGGGCATGCAGGTGGTAGATGCCGAGATCCCGTATGCGACCCTTTATGGTATCGGTACGGTCTTACATTCCATTACCGGTGGTGAGGCGACCTATTCCTATCATTTCTTAAAGTATGAGACCGAAAATAGGGGATAACTTAAGAAAGTCTTAAAGACTTCCCTACTTGGAAATTAAATGATGAACCGCTACAATATGTATATGATTAATCAATACATGTTGTGGCGGTTTTTGTTATGGCACCACATGACAATTCTCTGGAGGATAAGATGATAAACGTATTAGTTT
>CAVGHS010000097.1:6674-7985 GCA_963629085.1 bacterium | reverse complement strand
ATCCCATATATTTAAACATAGAAATCAACAACTTATGCACAATCTCATCTAATTTGGATTGATCTTCTTTTTGATGGTGTCGATCTGTTTACGAAATTCTTCATCATTATTATATTCTTCTTCGATTACATTACGTCCGTGAAGGATCGTAGAGTGATCTCTTCCGTTGAGTAACTGACCGATACCTTCCAAGGTAGCATCTGTCATGGTATTGCATAAGAACATGGCAATCTGACGCGGTCTGGAAACAGACTTGCTGCGGTCTTTGGAAAGCATCTTTTCCATAGGAATATTATAATGTTCAGAAACAACTTCAATGATGAGCTGTGGTGTCACTTCTCTTGGCTTGTCCGGATAAATGATATTCTGAAGTTCACGCATGGCAATATCCATGGTGATCTCACTCTTTTCCAGATTGGCGTAAGCAATGAGTTTGTTGAGTGCTCCCTCCAGTTCACGGATGTTGGATTTGATATTTTCAGCAATGTAATCCAGAATCTCATCACTCAGGTTGATCTTTTCGGATTCGACTTTCTTGCGTAGGATCGCCATTCTGGTCTCATAATCAGGATTGCCGATATCAGCCATAAGTCCGCTCTCAAAACGGGAACGGATCCTTTCTTCCAAAGTCTCCATCTCTTTTGGCGGCTTATCGGAAGTGATGACGATCTGCTTTCCAGCCAAATAGAGTGTATTGAAAGTATTGAAAAACTCCTGCTGCGTGCTTTCCTTACCGATCAAGATCTGGATATCATCGATCAGAAGAATGTCTACCGAACGATATTTTTCTCTGGTCTTTGTGATGGCATTGGAGGAATTGGCTCCACGGATGCCCTCGATGACTTCATTTAAGAATTGTTCGGAAGTCACATAAAGTACTTTTTTATCAGGGTTCTCATTGATAATGAAATTGCCGATGGAATGTAAAAGGTGTGTCTTTCCAAGTCCAGGTCCACCATAAATATAAAGTGGGTTGTATGCTTCGCCCGGAGATTCTGCAACGGCAAGGGATGCCTGT
Organism: bacterium; assembly: GCA_963629085.1. Classification (GTDB taxonomy): domain Bacteria; phylum Bacillota; class Clostridia; order Lachnospirales; family Lachnospiraceae; genus Pararoseburia. Next base: position 6,967 of record CAVGHS010000097.1, on the reverse strand, counting down.
CTGGCAAATTTGTTGTTGCCACCAACGACGAAAGTATCAAAAGTGTACTTTGCATTTAAATTAGAAGTCGCATAATTGGCTGACTTTGGAATGAAAGTCTCATTGATCGCCGGTGTGCTGAATTCGCCCGGTAAGGCAAAACGCAATTTTACTTCCTTATTAAAGCCACATACTTCACTGATCATGATAGCAAGAAACTTTGCGTATTTCTTGGTGATATAGTTGATAGCCATCTGGTCAGGATCCGATTCCTGATCATCTTTTGGATCAAAGACAACGATCAGTGTGTCATC
>CAVGHS010000097.1:0-6664 GCA_963629085.1 bacterium | reverse complement strand
AATGGATGTTGGCTCCAGTGGTAATAACCAGGATTTGAAGGAAATATCAGAAATAGAGTGTTCTTCCTTGAAACTCTGTAAAATATCATCCCATTTTTCCTGAATAAGTTCTAAATTCATATGTAGTCCCCGTTCTTTATCCTAATAACCTATCATCTATAATACCTTAATAAAGCCATTTTATCAACAAAAACATCATAGGTATAGGGGATAATACAGGCACTTTATTTTCTTTATTTTCCAAAATACGACGTTATAGGGCTATCTTTGTGCATAAAGTGGATAATAGAGATTGTATGTGGATAAGTTATAAACCACAATATCTGACACAAAATGACATTTTTAGCAATATATCTGTGGATGAATGTTTTTAATATTACACTTATCCACAAAGTTATCCACTTTATCAAGAGATTTATAGAAAATTGTGGAAAAGGTAAAATACTTAAAAAATGTTGATTTTGCTTGACTTTGAGACTTTTTTTGTTATAATGATAGCGATGTTTTTTCATAAAGGGAGGTGGATACTATGAAGATGACATTTCAACCAAAAAAGAGACAGAGATCTAAAGTACATGGTTTTCGTTCAAGAATGAGTACAGCAGGCGGAAGAAAAGTATTGGCTGCTAGAAGAGCAAAAGGTAGAAAGAAATTATCAGCTTAGGCCACAGACCCTGTGGTCTTTCTTCTTTTTATCAAAACGATCATGGCCCAATTCGATACACTTTTTGTCATGGAAAGGTGAGTGGATAGTAGTGAAATTCAGTGATTCTTTAAAGAAAAATGCCGATTTTCAGATCGTTTATAAAAATGGATCGTCCAAAGCAAATCGATATTTAGTAATGTATGTATATGAGAATCAATCATCTGCAAATCGAATTGGAATTTCTGTTAGTAAAAAAGTAGGAAACAGTGTAGTACGACATCATTTGACGAGACTGATCAGAGAAAGTTATAGACTACATGAAGAGATGTTCAATAGTGGTTTGGATATCGTAGTCGTTGTAAGAAACAGGGCAAGGGATTGTTCTTATCATGAAATTAATGATGCTTTGCTTCATCTTGCAGGTCTTCACAACATATTAAATAGGTAATAATTGGAAAAGAATATGCAATCAATTTTGAAAAATGGTTTAATTTGGATCATCAAATTTTATAGAAAGTATATTTCGCCAATGAAGACAACGAAATGCCCGTATTATCCCACATGCTCGACCTATGGTCTGCATGCTGTGGAGAAGTACGGTTTTTTTAAAGGCGGAGCTTTGGCTGCCTGGCGTATTCTTCGTTGTAATCCATTTTCAAAAGGTGGTTATGATCCTGTTCCATAAAATGGAGGTTTTTAACATTGACAGAGTTATATTTAACTGCTTATGATGGTGCGATCTTAGGACCAATCGCTAAGGGACTCGGCTGGATCATGGATAAGATTTATGTTTTTCTTAGTTCCGTGTGTCATATCAACAGCATCGCCCTTACCATCATTGTATTTACGGTATTTATTTACCTGTGTCTCTTTCCGCTGACTTATAAGCAGCAGAAGTTTTCTGTGCTTACAAGAAAGATGCAGCCGGAACTGAATGCGATCCAGAAAAAGTACAAGAATAAGAAGGATACTGCATCCATGCAGGCACAGCAGGAAGAAACCCAGATGGTCTATGACAAATATGGTGTTTCTCCAATGGGTTCTTGTTTACAGATGCTCATTCAGATGCCGATTCTTTTTGCACTTTATCGTGTATTCTGGAATGTACCGGCTTACATTACCAGTGTAAAGGACATTTTTACCGATGTCGTAAATGGTATTATGGCAACTGATGGTTATGCACAGACCATGGAAGCACTTTATAAGAGTGCAGGTCTTAAAAATGTTGCTTTTAGTGCAGATGCAACAGGAACAACAATGAGCAATTCTATCATTGATGTTCTTTACAAATTGAGTGAATCCGGTTGGAGCGCTCTGGCAGACAGTTTTCCTAATCTTTCTGACTCCATTGCAACAACAGCCGCAAACTTAAAAGATATCAACTACATGTTCATCTTAAATATTTCCGATACACCTTGGAATCTGATGAAGACAGCATGGGCTGATAAGTATTGGGTGCTCCTCATTGCAGCACTTTTGGTTCCGATCGTTTCTTATCTTGGACAGGTTGTCAACATAAAGTTGATGCCGACACAGGATACTTCCGGATCCGGTAATGCACAGGCAGATCAGATGGCACAGCAGATGAAGACCATGAACATGATGATGCCTCTGATGACACTTTTTATTGCCTTTACCTGTCCGGTTGGTCTTGTTTTGTACTGGACTATGGGTTCTGTAGTCCGTATCATTCAGCAGATCTTACTGAACAAGCATTTTGAGAAGATCAACCTGGATGATATTATTGAAAAGAACAAAGAAAAGGCAGAAAAGAAGAAAGAGCAGCGCGGTATTCGTCAGGCACAGATCTATGAAGCAGCAAAGATGAATACAAAGAGCAACAGTATGGCTTCAAAGGCAAACATTTCTTCTGACAAGATCGATGCTTTGAATAAGGCAGAAGAAGCGCGTGCACATGCTGCAAGCGGATCTATGGCATCAAAAGCCAATCTGGTAAAAGATTTTAACGAGCGTAATAATAAATAATGGGGGTTTAAAATCATGGAATTTGTAGAATTTAGAGGAAAAACTGTTGATGATGCAATCACAAATGCATTGGTTTCTCTTGGAACAACAAGTGATCAGATTGAATATGAAGTAATTGAAAAGGGCAGCAACGGTATTCTTGGTTTTGGCAGTAAGGATGCAGTCATCAAGGTTGCAAAGAAGTCTACACCGGAAGACGTTGTAAGAGATTTCTTAACAGAAGTTTTTGATAAGATGAACTTGGAAGTTGAGATCATCACCAAGTTTGATGAAATCGAAGGTGTGATTGACATTGAGTTGAAAGGACCTGAGATGGGCGTTCTGATCGGTAAGCGCGGACAGACATTGGATTCTCTCCAGTATCTGACAAATCTTGCTGTCAATCGTAAGTCAGACAATTATCTTCGTGTAAAAATCGACACAGAGGATTATCGCAGAAGAAGAAAGGAAACTTTGGAAAACCTTGCCAAGAACATGGCTTATAAGGTAAAGAGAACAAATCGTCCGGTTTCTTTGGAAGCAATGAATCCTTATGAGAGACGTATCATTCACTCTGCTTTGCAGAATGACAAGTATGTTGTAACACATTCTGAGGGAGAAGAACCTTACAGACATGTGGTTATTACCCTGAAAAAATAATATAAATGGGTTGAAATCTTTGGGCTTTATCTTCATAATAAATGAGGATAAAGTCCAATTTTTTTATAAGGGAAAGATTATGTATAAGACAGATACGATTTGTGCAATTGCATCGGCTATGACAAATGCCGGTATTGGCATTATCCGTGTGAGCGGCCCGGATGCGATTGCAAAAGTTGATAGGATTTATAAAGGAAAGCATAAACTGACGGAAGTAGAGTCTCATACCGTACAATATGGTCACATTGTTTATGAGGATAAAGTGATTGATGAAGTTATGGTACTGGTCTTGAAGGCACCGCGTACTTATACGACAGAAGATACCATTGAGATCGACTGTCATGGCGGAACTCTTGTCATGCAGGAAATCTTAAAAGCTGTTATGGCGCAGGGAGTAAGACCGGCAGATCCGGGAGAGTTTACCAAGCGGGCATTTTTGAATGGACGTATCGATCTTTCCCAGGCAGAGTCTGTTATGGATGTGATCTCTTCCAATTCCAGTCTGGCACTCCACAATTCCATCAATCAATTGCAGGGGATTTTTTCAGATCAGATCAAGGATATGCGTGCTAAGATAATTTATGAGATCGCTTATATTGAGTCGGCTCTGGATGACCCGGAGCATATAGATATTACAGGTTATGGGGAATCCCTTTTACCAAAGATCCGGGAGATCATAGATCAGATTTCGCATTTGCTTGCAACAGCGGATAACGGTTCTATGTTAAAAGAGGGCATTAAGACGACCATCATCGGAAAGCCAAATGCGGGAAAATCTTCCCTTTTAAACCTGCTTGCCAGAAAAGACAGGGCAATCGTTACGGATATTGCCGGAACAACCAGGGATACGCTGGAGGAGCAGATCACTTTAAATGGTATTGCTCTACGCATCATTGATACGGCAGGAATCCGTGATACGGAAGATGTCGTGGAGAAGATCGGTGTCAAAAAAGCATACGATACCATGGAAAATGCAGATCTGATCCTTTATGTTGTGGATGCATCAAGACCTTTGGATGAGAATGATATTGCCATTATGGAGAAGATAAAAGACCTCAAGGTTATTGTGCTTCTCAATAAGACAGATCTGGAGCCGGTCGTAAATGATGAAGAAATCCATAAATATCTGTCACAGGATATTTTGCCATTTTCTGCAAAGAATGGTCAGGGCTTGGATCATCTGGAAAAAATGATCACGGATATGTTCTTTATGGGTCAGATCATGGATAGCAATGAGGTATTTCTTACAAATGCCAGACATATTGCGGCACTTTCCGATGCCAATGAGAGTTTGAAACATGTTGTGGAAAGTATCTCTATGGATATGCCGGAAGATTTTCTGTCGATCGATCTGATGGATGCTTACGAAAGTCTGGGTATCATCATCGGAGAATCAGTAGAAGAAGATTTGGTAAATGAGATTTTTGCAAAGTTTTGTACCGGAAAATAGAAAGTGCTCATAATTAGGAAGGAAAGAAAATTATGCCAGTTATAGAAGAGACATATGATGTCGTTGTTGTCGGTGCGGGGCATGCCGGGTGTGAGGCATCCCTTGCCGCAGCACGACTTGGTTTAAATACTATACTTTTTACGATCAGTATGGATAGTGTGGCTATGATGCCATGCAATCCCAATATCGGAGGAAGTTCCAAGGGACATCTGGTAAGAGAGATTGATGCTCTTGGCGGACAAATGGGTATAAATATCGACCATACTTTTATCCAATCTAAGATGTTAAACAAATCCAAGGGTCCGGCAGTACATTCTCTTCGTGCCCAGGCGGATAAGGCTGCCTACAGTATGGAGATGCGAAAGACTTTGCAGAACACAAAAAATCTCACTCTGCGTCAAGCAGAAGTATGTGAGATCATAGTAGAAGACGGAAAGATCACCGGGGTAAAGACTTTGTCCGGTGCTATCTATCATTGCAAGGCATGCGTTCTTTGTACCGGAACTTATCTGAAAGCCCGTTGTCTTTATGGAGATGTGATCGAGCATACCGGTCCAAATGGCTTAAAGGCTGCCAATCATCTGACAGATTCTCTGGCAGAAAATGGTATTGAAATGTACCGCTTCAAGACAGGTACTCCGGCAAGAATAGACGGTTCGACCATTGATTACGATAAAATGGAAGAACAGTTTGGTGATGAGAGAGTTGTTCCATTTTCCTTTACCACAGATCCGGAAGATGTGCAGATCGATCAGGTATCCTGCTATCTGACTTATACAAATGAAAAGACGCATGAGATCATCCGCGCAAATCTGGATCGTTCGCCAATGTATTCCGGTGTGATCGAGGGTACCGGTCCGAGATATTGTCCTTCCATCGAGGATAAAGTCGTAAAATTTGCAGATAAGAATCGGCACCAGTTGTTTGTGGAACCGGAAGGTCTGAATACCAATGAAATGTATATCGGTGGCATGAGTTCTTCACTCCCGGAAGATGTACAGTATGCTATGTATCATACGGTTCCGGGACTGGAACATGCAAGGATCGTCCGCAATGCCTATGCCATAGAATATGACTGCATCAACGCCAATCAACTTTATGCCACACTTGAGTTTAAAAAGATCAAAGGACTTTTCAGTGGCGGACAGTTTAATGGCAGTAGTGGATATGAAGAAGCCGCCTGTCAGGGACTTCTTGCCGGTATTAATGCTTCTCTTGAAATTTTAGGAAGAGAGCAGGTGGTATTGGATCGTTCCGAAAGTTATATCGGTGTTTTGATTGATGATCTTGTGACAAAGGAAAATCATGAGCCATATCGTATGATGACTTCCCGTGCAGAGTATCGTCTGCTTTTGCGTCAGGATAATGCAGATCTTCGTCTGACACCGATCGGTTACAAGATCGGTCTGATTTCTGATGAACGTTTTGCCTGGGTAGAAGAAAAGAGACGCCTGATCGAGCAGGAGGTCAAACGTGTGCATAGCGTTCATATCGGTGCAAATGAAAAAGTGCAGACTTTTCTCGAATCACAGGGAAGCATACCTTTAAACTGTGGTGTGACTTTAGCAGATCTGATCCGCAGACCGGAACTCAATTATGAATGTCTGACACCGATCGACCCGGAGAGACCTTGGCTTCATCCGGAAGTGAGAGAGCAGGTCAATATCCATATTAAATATGAAGGCTACATCACAAGACAGCAAAAACAGGTAGAAAATTTCAAGAAGATTGAGTCAAAGAAGATCCCGGATGATATTGATTATGAAATCGTGCCGAGTCTTCGTATTGAAGCCCGTCAAAAGTTGGAGGCATTGAGACCACTCAGTATCGGTCAGGCTTCCAGAATTTCCGGTGTGTCACCTGCGGATATTTCCGTGCTTTTGGTTTATCTGGAAAGTTATGATTATAAGAAAGAACATAATATAGAGTAAAGATTGGAAAAA
>CAVGHS010000096.1:0-8008 GCA_963629085.1 bacterium | reverse complement strand
GGAATGGTGGCTCACTCTCACCGGACAGGTGGCTCATTTTGGCGCAGATTATTCAATCACCATGTACAGGTTGTTGAAGTAGAGGGCAAAAAAATACTTAGAATAGATATACCGGCAGCAGATAGACATGATAAACCGGTTTATATCGGAACAGATCCAATGAAAGGTACTTATAAAAGAGATTATGAAGGCGACTTCCTTTGCACAGAAGAAGCAGTTCGGGCAATGTTTGCAGATCAGAGAGATGTGTCTGGGGATGTGGAAGTATTGGAAGAATTTGGATTGGAAGTGCTGAATCCAGATACGATAAAAGGCTATAGAATCATCTTTGAACAGTTACATAGTGGGCATCCGTGGAACACACTTGAAAATGATGAGTTCCTTATGAAATTAAGAGCTGTGGCGAAGAATAAGAATGGTGCATTATCGCCAACAATAGCAGGCTTGTTATTTTTTGGAGAGGCATATCATATTACGGAGATTTTTCCGAATTATTTCCTTGATTATCGAGAGGAATGTGATGATAAAGCAGTCCGTTGGTTATTCCGTACACATTCTAATGAAGGCGATTGGAGCGGGAATATTTACGACTTTTTCTGCAAGGTGCGTACTAGAATGGATGATGATATAGCAGTTCCGTTTGCAAATCGCAGAGAGGGCTATCGCATAGACAGGGTGGATGTTCACGATGCTTTGGAAGAAGCATTGGCAAATGCCTTGGCACATGCAAACTATTACGGAAGACGAGGAATTCTTGTTGTCAAAAAGAGCAGGGAACTTAGCATTTCTAATCCCGGAACAATCAGAGTGACAAAAGAGGAATTTTACGCAGGCGGGAATAGTGATCCGAGAAATCCTAATATTCTAAAGATGTTTGGATTTGTAAATGTTGGTGAACGTGCCGGAAGTGGTGTCGATAAGATTATGTCAGCGTGGGCAGAACAAAACTGGAAGAAACCAGAATTTGATTTTTCAGAGAGGAATGATAGGGTAACATTAAAACTCGAAGTGGGACAAGTGGTATATATTCCGGGGGCTGCTGACTTGCGGATAAACAGACAGGCAGACGCAACGGAAACTGATGAAGTATGTAATTTGAATAAAGAACAAAGAGTAATACATTATCTTAAAATCCATGATAGTATTTCGACACAACAAGCAATGGAATTGTGTGAATATAAAACACGGGCTGGCGCACGCAGGTTACTAGAAAAGATGATACAAAATAATATTTTGAGAAAAACAGGAAATGGACCAGGTACAAAATATATATTCAATGAAGAATAGGTAAGAATGAGTTCATAGATTCAAACGATTATTTACTGGATACTTACTGGATACAAATATATCCGATAAGTATCCAGTAATGGTCGATTCGTATCCATTAGCGATTATCTACCGGATACTAATTATCAAATTGATTGAACAAAAGTAAACCCTACGCCGGGCGACCCAGATAATACCCCTGGTAAAAATCCACATCCAAATCTTTCAGATAATTATATTCTTCCTTGGTCTCGACGCCCTCGGCAAGGACGACGATGGAGCGGCGATGCATCTCGTCGACAAGGGATGCCACATGATCCTGCTTGTCTTTGCTGACATCAATATCGGAAATGAGTGAACGATCCAGTTTGATCATATCTGGCTTATAATAATCTACCGTGGCGAGGTCGTTATTGCCGACACCGAAATCATCAATGGCAATTTCGATACCGCGGTAGCGTTCTACATGCTGTTTTTTCATATCCCAGGTCCAGTGCTTTTCCTCGGTGTATTCTAACATTTCGATGACCAGTTTGTCCTTGATCGGGCGAAAACATAAGGAATAGGCAAGGGCTTCTTCATGTGAAAAACAATCGGAAGGGAAGGAGTTGATACTAAGAAGGGTATCATAACCTCTCTGCCGATATGCCATGGTAGCACCAAAGAAAGTCAAAAGTTCTACGTCATGAAGTTTGTCTGCGGCACGCATCTCGTCAATAAAATCCAAGACATTCTTGCCTTCCGGGCGCATGAGTGCTTCGTGCCCGATGATCTTGCCATATTTGGAGAAGATCGGCTGAAAGACAAAGTCTACATGATACTGTCGTAATACAGATTTGATGTCTTCACTTACATTGAGTTCTTCAAAATCTAACATAGATACCTCACCTGCCAAAATATGTTACATTCTCTTTATTTTAACAGAAAAAGGGAAAATGTGCCACAAAATTACAAAGTTGGTATATACTATATTTTACATGACATATTTGGAGGAAACTATGAAAGAAAAGGTCTTTAACATCATCCAGATCGGAGATAAAAGTAACCGCATCAGCCGGGCGTTTGATGTCTTTATCACGATCACAATTTTTGCAAATATTGCGGTGACCGTCTTACTTACCTTTCAGGAATTGGCGGTGCTTTTTCCCTTATTTCATATCATAGAACGTATCACTCTACTCATCTTTTGCGTGGAGTATGCCCTGCGTATCTGGACGGCAGATTATCTTTATCCGGACAAGAGCGAATTGCGGTCGCGCCTGCATTTTCTGGTATCTTTTGATGGCATTGTGGACTTGCTTACCATCATTCCGGCATTCTTCCTTTCCGGCATGGTGATCTTCCGCATGCTCCGCGTGGCGCGAATTTTCCATCTGTTCCGCTTGAATGCCAGATATGACTCTTTCAATGTGATCACCACCGTTTTATATGAAAAAAGAAATCAGATCATATCTTCGGTTTTTATCGTACTGATCCTTATGCTTGCCAGCAGTCTTTGTATGTATAGTGTGGAGCATACAGCCCAGCCGGAAGTTTTTCGCAATGCCTTTAGCGGTATGTGGTGGAGCATGAGCACCCTGCTTACGGTAGGCTATGGAGATATTTATCCCATTACGACCTTAGGGCGTGTCATGGCGATCGTGATCGCCTATTTAGGTGTTGGTGTGGTTGCCATCCCGACCGGTATCATCAGTGCAGGTTTTGTGGAGCAGTATCACAGAAAGAGCAGTATTTCTGACTGGGGAAAAGAAGACATCAAAGAAATCGCAGAAGTCATGGTGGATTCCAGATTAGCAGGAAAATGTTTAGAGGATATAGAGGATGAGGACAATACCAAGGTCTATCTGATCCTACGCGATAATCTGTCTATTCTGCCACAGAAGGATACAGAACTGCAACTGGGCGATGTGCTGATCCTAAGGGACGAGACCATAGATGGAGACTGACCATTTGTGGCATAGGATATGTGTGTGGAATAATCCATACTTTAGATAGATTTTACATGGATTTTACTTGAATTTCACATACAAATCTTATACAGTGTTATTGTATGTGTAAAAATATTTTACATAGAATTTTTGACAATAGTATATTAAGAGGAGATAATGATGGACATTTTTAGCGTGTTATCCATGGTAGGTGGTCTTGCCATGTTCCTGTATGGAATGGAGACCATGGGAGATGGACTTGCCAAAACGGCAGGTGGCAAGTTGGAACACATCTTAGAGAAATTGACATCCACACCGATCAAAGGTGTACTTTTAGGTGCCGCAGTCACGGCAGTCATTCAGTCGTCATCCGCAACGACCGTTATGGTCGTCGGATTTGTAAACTCCGGCATTATGAAACTGTCACAGGCAGTTGGTATCATCATGGGTGCCAATATCGGTACGACGGTTACATCCTGGATCGTCAGCCTTTCAGGCATCGAGAGCAGCAACATTGTTTTACAATTCTTAAAACCGACATCTTTTTGCCCGATCTTAGCACTGATCGGTATTATCCTTCTGATGTTTACCAAGGACGAAAAGAAGCATGATATTGGAGGTATCTTACTTGGATTTGCCGTTCTGATGTTTGGAATGGATACCATGTCAAATGCAGTAAAGCCTCTGGCAGATGTGCCGGAATTTACCAGCATCCTGACCATGTTCTCCAATCCGGTACTTGGTATGATCGCTGGTGCCGTCCTTACGGCAGTGATCCAGTCATCTTCGGCATCCGTTGGTATCTTGCAGGCACTCTGTGCCACTGGAAGTGTGACCTTCGGTACAGCGCTTCCGATCATCATGGGACAGAATATCGGTACCTGTATCACGGCATTGATCTCTGCAATCGGAGCCAAGAAGAATGCCAAGCGTGCAGCTTTTGTCCACTTATACTTTAATATCATCGGTACGATCCTCTTTATGGTCGTATTTTACAGTCTGAATGCATTTATGCATTTTGCTTTCTTGGGAACCGCAGCCAATGCGGCAGGGATCGCAGTGATCCACAGCGTATTTAATGTGGTTGCCACGGCATGTCTGTTGCCATTCCATCGTCTTCTGGAAAAACTGGCTACTATCACAGTGCGTGGAAATGACGATGAAGAGGACGAGGAGATGGAAGGACTTCCATCCGAACTTGCTCTTTTGGACGAGCGTTTCTTGGAGAAACCGGCATTTGCTGTTGGACACTGTGTGACGGTTGCCCGCAAGATGGCGGAAATCACAGAGGAATGTTTAGTCCTTTCCACCGGTCTTTTGGATCAATACGATAAAAAGACGGCAAAGAGGGTGGCGACTTTAGAGAGCCAGATCGATACCTTTGAGGATATGCTGGGGACCTATATGATCAAATTATCTGCAAAGCCGCTCAGCGTTGCAGACAACCAGACCATTTCTACCATCCTGCATTGCAGTGGCAATTTTGAGCGGATCTCCGATCATGCCATGAATATCTGTGAGACAGCACAGGACATGGATAAAAAACAACTGGTATTTTCCGACAAGGCAAAGGAAGAATTGCAGACCTATATCCGCGCACTGCAAAAGATCGTTTCTATGACCATGCAGGCTTTTAATACAGACGATTATGATCTGGCAAAGCGCGTAGAGCCTTTGGAGGACGTGATCGACGGTATCAACGACAAGGCAAAGAAGCACCATATCAAGCGTTTGCAGAAGGGCAAGTGTACGATCGCACTTTCCGTACCATTTGAAGACCTGCTGACCAACTTTGAACGTGTATCTGACCATTGTTCCAATGTTGCCGTATGTATGATCCAGACCAAGGACGATGTCTATGATACCCATGAGTATCTGGATACCCTCAAGGAGAACAACACACCGGAATTCCGTGCTATGTATGACGAGTACAAGGCAGAATATGGTCTATAATGGATATGATATGGCAAAACCTACAAAAAACAACAATGAATTTTATATATGTCGGTTATTTTGTATAAATTGCATACAATTTTAATTTTTTTATTGACATCGCCAGAGACAATGACTATGATGTAAATAAATTCAGATGGCAAAGGCGCCACGGATTAGTTTTAAGACTGATCTGTGGCGTCTTCTTTTTTTTACAAAAATCCAGGCAGCGCTGGAAAGGGAAGGAGACAAGAAATATGTGTTCCATTATGGCATTGGCAAAAAGACATATTTCCATGGAGGAATTTCAAAAGCATTTTGCCGAGACGACTTCAAGAGGACCGGATATGAGCCGGATAGAGAGCGTCGGAGATTCTGTTTTAGGGTTTCAGAGACTGGCGATCATGGGGCTTACCGAAAGCGGTATGCAGCCATTTTCCCTGCATGGAAATTATGTGGTATGTAATGGCGAGTTATATGGTTTCCGTCAGGAAAAGAAAATCTTAGAAGATGAGGGATACACATTCTTAAGTGATTCGGATTGTGAGATCATCCTTCCTATGTATGAAAAATATGGCGTGAAAATGTTCGAGCGTCTGGATGCGGAATTTGCAATGATCATCTACGATGCAAAGAAAGATGATCTGGTCGCAGCAAGAGATCCGATCGGTATCCGCCCTTTGTTTTATGCATATGATAGTCAAGGTTCAATCATGTTTGCAAGTGAAGCAAAGAATCTGATCGGCTTATCCGATAAGGTGATGCCATTCCCACCGGGACATTATTATGAGGATGGCAAGTTCATCTGCTACAAAGATCTTTCCAAACGCCAGACATACAGTAGTGATGATCTGGAAACGGCATGTAAGAAGATCAAAGATCTTTTGGTCAAGGGCGTAGAAAAGAGACTGGATGCGGATGCACCGGTCGGATTTCTTTTGAGCGGTGGTTTGGATTCCTCTTTGGTATGTGCCATTTCACAAAAGATCTTAGGCAGACCGATCAAGACCTTTGCGATCGGGATGAATGAAGATGCCATTGATCTGAAATACGCAAAGGAAGTTGCAGATTATTTACATAGTGAACATCACGAGATCATCATTAACAAAGATATCGTTCTTTCTTCCTTAGAAGAAGTGATAAAGAACCTTGGAACTTTCGATATCACGACCATACGAGCAAGCATGGGCATGTATCTGATCTGCAAAGCCATCCATGAAGAGACGGATGTGCGTGTGCTTTTGACCGGCGAGATCTCAGATGAGATCTTTGGTTATAAATATACAGATTTTGCACCGGATGCAGAGAGTTTTCAGGAAGAGGCAGAAAAGAGACTGCGGGAGTTATATATGTATGATGTGCTTCGGGCAGACCGCTGCATTTCCGCAAATTCCATGGAAGCCAGAGTTCCTTTTGGAGATCTTGATTTTGTCAAATATGTGATGAGCATTGATCCAAAACTCAAGATGAACACCTACAACAAAGGAAAATACCTTCTCCGGCACGCGTTTGAAGAAGACGATTACCTCCCTTACGATATCCTCTTTCGTGAGAAGGCAGCATTTTCCGATGCAGTAGGACATTCCATGGTGGACTACATCAAGGAATACGCAAATGGTCTTTATACAGACGAAGAGTATGAGGAGAAAAGAAAGAAGTATTCTCATGCAAGACCGTTTACCAAGGAATCTCTATTATATAGAGAATTATTTGAAAAATATTATCCGGATCAGGCGGATATGATCGTCGATTTCTGGATGCCGAATAGAAATTGGGAAAACTGTGATGTCAATGATCCATCTGCCCGCGTTCTGAAGAACTATGGACAGAGTGGTTGTTAAATAAGAAAAGAGAGTAGGAGGACAGCATTATGACAAAGAATGTACCAGAATTATTTGGAAGTATGGTCTTTAATGACGAAGTGATGAAGGAGCGCTTGCCAAAAGACATCTATAAGGTATTGCAAAAAACCATCGCAGATGGCTTACATTTACAACTAGATGTGGCAAATGTGGTAGCCGCAGCCATGAAAGACTGGGCGGTTGAAAAAGGCGCAACACACTTTACCCATTGGTTCCAGCCGATGACAGGGGTGACCGCAGAAAAGCATGACAGTTTCATTTCACCGGAGCCGGGCGGAAAAGTCATTATGGAGTTTTCTGGCAAGGAACTGGTAAAAGGAGAGCCGGATGCATCTTCTTTCCCATCAGGCGGACTTCGTGCAACATTTGAAGCAAGAGGTTATACCGCATGGGATCCGACATCTTATGCGTTTATCAAAGATGATACCCTTTGCATTCCAACCGCATTTTGTTCATACAGTGGAGAAGCACTGGATAAGAAGACACCACTTCTTAGATCTATGCAGGCTTTGGATAAGCAGGCAGTCCGTGTGCTTCGATTATTTGGAAATACAGACGTAAAACGCGTCATTACAACCGTAGGTCCGGAGCAGGAATATTTCCTGATCGATGCCTCTGTTTATGAAAAGAGACCGGATCTGATCTACACAGGAAGAACCCTTTTCGGTGCAAAGCCACCAAAGGGACAGGAACTCGAAGATCATTATTTTGGTACGATCAAGCCAAGAGTTTCTGAGTACATGAAAGAGTTAGACGAGGAGTTGTGGAAACTTGGTATTCTTGCAAAGACCAAGCATAACGAGGTCGCGCCTTGCCAGCATGAGCTCGCTCCCGTATACGCCGAGGTCAACGAGGCGATTGACAACAATCTCGTCACCATGGAGAAGATGAAGCTTCTCGCTTCCCGTCATGGTTTGGTTTGCCTGCTTCATGAAAAGCCCTTCGACGGCATCAATGGTTCTGGCAAGCATAACAACTGGTCAATCGGGACCGAATCCGAGAATCTGTTCGACCCGGGCG
>CAVGHS010000095.1:0-8074 GCA_963629085.1 bacterium | reverse complement strand
GTTTCTAAGTATGTAGAAGAAGTTGCTAAGGCTAACAACGCTAACATCAAGATCAAAGGATTTGTTCGTTTTGAGACAGGCGAAGGAATCGAGAAGAAGGAAGAAGATTTTGCTGCAGAAGTTGCTGCACAGATGAATGCATAATCGGAAAAATCCTTAAATATTGAATGATTTAACCCTTACGAATGGTGGTGATGCTGTTCGTAGGGGTTATTTTTTGATGAAAAATATAATGAATGTTGCTGCGAATATGTTGAATAATCTGTGGGAAAAAAGGTACAATGTACGAGCATGAGAAGTTAGAAATTTGGAGGGAAAGGTAAATATGCCCAATATTAAGCAAAATGGGCATGGACAGTGTGTAATTACTGATATGAAAGAATTGGATGAATTAAATAAGCAGAAGGAACTTTATATACTGATGAGTCAATTGAGCGAAGCAGAGGTGGCTCTTAGGGAGGAAGGAATGATTTCGGCAGATGAATTGGAAGCAGAACTTGGGGTATAAAAGTAAAATTGAATTGATGCATATTAAG
Source organism: bacterium (assembly GCA_963629085.1). Taxonomy (GTDB): domain Bacteria; phylum Bacillota; class Clostridia; order Lachnospirales; family Lachnospiraceae; genus Pararoseburia. The sequence continues at coordinate 7,538 of CAVGHS010000095.1, read as the reverse complement.
AAGAACGAATTGACTTTCGTAATATTTATGATACATAGTCTCGCAGATGAATGGAAGATGTCTCCGCCTAAAGTGTATAAAATCTTACATACTACTGGAATTTTAGATAATTATATTATTAAGTGCTATGATGCCCTTCATATACTGGGAAAAGAATATTTGGTTGAAGATATTACGGACTATGTAAGAGAAAAAGGGGTTAATGTATGATTGTATATCATGATTAAAAAGAAATTATAGAAAATCCAGATACTTTGTACTTACAAAATTTTTGGCGGATATGGAACAAAGCGAGCATGATCCTTCTATTTTATGCTATAATAAAATAATTATTGCAGACATAAGATAAGCAAGGAGGAAAAACACATGCCGGTGTTTGATTTTGTAGATAAACCAAAGGAAGACCAAAAGAGCCAATGTACCTATACGGTCTTTTCATCCAATGAGCCATATGCGGATGAAAAGCATCCGATCTTGATCCTCGATCATAGCAGACAGGAGTGGAAGCACCATTCCAACGGCACTTTTTTAAATCAGAATACGCAGACGGCGTTTGCTTTTGATGTCGATGGGATGACCATAAATGCAGATATTCTGCGCGTGGATGCCCGTTTTGTCAGCCTTTTAAAGTGGCTGGGAGAAAATCATATCCAGGTGCAGTTATCCGGTGTGAATACGACTGAGGGCTATGCAGTCTACCGCATCCGTGAAATGGCTTTTGGCGGTGGTACGAAGTTATCAGCGGAGGATGGCTTTTTACAGTTCATGATGGAGCGTCTGTTTGCAAGTCAGGCACCGGTGGATCTGACCGAGGATGAGGAGATGGACGAATCCGGGGATGATATGAAACTGACCAGCATCCAGAGCATTACGGATTTTATGACCTGTGCAGGCAAGACCTTGCCGGACCACATCCGGCTCTGGGCAAGACGCAATCTGGCAGTTGCCAAGTCTCACGAAGTATCACCGGAGGAGCGCAGACACGCACAGCGCGCCCTTTCCATTATGATGAATATCCAGTGGAAGAACCAATATTTTGAAGCCATTGATCCGGTAGAAGCCAGACGTATTTTAGATGAAGAACTATATGGCATGGAGCGGGTAAAGCAAAGAATTATCGAAACGATCATCCAGATCAATCGTACCCATACACTGCCTGCCTATGGTTTGCTCTTGATCGGACCGGCAGGTACGGGGAAATCCCAGATTGCCTATGCCGTGGCAAGGATCCTCCGTATGCCATGGACGACGCTGGATATGTCATCCATCAATGATCCGGAGCAGTTGACCGGAAGTTCCAGAATTTATGCCAACGCAAAGCCGGGTATCATCATGGATGCCTTTTCTATGGCGGGAGAATCCAATCTGGTCTTTATCATCAATGAGTTGGATAAAGCAGCATCCGGCAAGGGGAACGGCAATCCGGCAGATGTGCTTTTGACCCTTTTGGATAACCTGGGCTTTACGGATAATTATATGGAATGTATGATCCCGACCAATGGCGTCTATCCGATCGCGACTGCAAACGACAAAGACCAGATCAGTGCACCTTTGATGTCGCGCTTTGCCGTGATCGAGATCCCTGACTACACTGACGAAGAAAAGAAGATCATTTTCTCACGTTTCGCACTGCCAAAAGTATTAAAGCGTATCGGCATGCACGAGGAGGAATGTGTCTTATCCGAGGAAGCGCTGGATAAGGTGATCGAACTCTATGCCAATACCTCCGGTATTCGTGATCTGGAACAGGCGGCAGAACATATCGCTGCCAATGCTCTGTATCAGATTGAGGTGGATCAGAAAAAGCAGGTTGTTTTTGACCCTGCCATGATCGAAAAATTATTAGGTTAGGAATAAGAAAAGATGGATAGATTTTCTGCAATCGTTACCCAGATGGATGATGCCATCTGGAGTATGCTTCTGGTGGCACTATGTCTTGGGGTGGGGCTCTTTTTATCTTTGCGTATGCGTTTTCCGCAGTTGCGTCTTTTAAAAGAGATGGTTCGTGTCCTTAAAAACGGAGAGGAAGACGGTAATGGTATTACGCCATTCCAGGCATTTGCAACTACGGTTGGTGCAAGAGTGGGGATGGGAAATATTGCCGGTGTTGCATCGGCAATTTTTTATGGCGGTCCGGGCGCGATCTTCTGGATGTGGATTATTGCCATTATCGGGGCGGCATCCGCATTTGCGGAGTCGACGCTGGCGCAGGCGTATAAGGTGCGTCATGCCGGTGGCGAGTTTGTCGGTGGTCCGGCGTATTACATAGAACGTGGTTTGCAGTGCAAACCTTACGCCATTCTTTTTGCTATTGTAGCATTTTTAGGACCGGGCCTTTTGATGCCGGGGGTGCAGATAAACTCTTTGGTGACGGTCTTTGAGGAGGCTTTTTCGGTTGATAAAGTCATTGTGGGGGTTATCTGCTGTATTGTGCTCGCCATTGTTGTCTTTGGTAGTATCAAGCGTATCGCAAGGATCGCAGAACTCCTGGCTCCCCTCATGTGTGCTATTTATATGGGGCTTGCCATTGTTATTCTGGGTATGAATATCACAAGGGTTCCGGCAACTTTTGCCATGATCTTTCAGTCAGCCTTTGGCTTGCAGCCTTTGTTTGGCGGTATCCTCGGATCTGCTATTGCCTGGGGTGTAAAGCGCGGCATTTATTCCAATGAGGCAGGCATGGGCTGTGGAGCCATTGTATCGGCAGCGGCAGAGTGTTCCCATCCGGCAAAGCAGGGATTGGTGCAGGCATTTTCTATCTATGTGGATACGCTCCTGGTCGGCACATCCACGGCACTGATCATTCTTGTGACCGGGACTTTTGATGTGACGGATGGGGCAGGCAAACTGCTTTTAGATCAGACCGGAGGCATTGAGGCCGGGATCAAGTGGACCCAGCATGCATTGATGTCCTCTTATGGTTCCTGGAGCGGCAAACTTTTAGCAGTCATTATCGTATTGTTTGTCTTTACCTCTATGACCGGCTATTGTTATCAGGCAGAGGCAAATATCCGATATCTGACCGGTGGTAATGAACGTGCCATTACCTTATGCCGCATGATCTTTGTACTGGCATCCTTTATGGGCTGTCTGGTCAGTGCGGATGCTATGTGGGCATTGGGAGATATCGGTTATGGACTGATGGCATGGGCAAATATCATTGCTATTTTATTGTTATCCAGACAGGCTTCTGCTATTTTAAAAGATTACGAAGCACAGAAAAAAGAGAAAAAGCGCCCGGTATTTGATCCGGCAAAATTTGGTATTTCCGATGACAGCGGGGCATGGGCGAAAGGAAAGTAGGAAAAAGAAAGATGGATTTTTTTGTAGTTTTACAACAGATGCTGGCTTTGTTTGCCATGATCTTTATCGGATTTTATGCATATAAGGTGCATTGGGTGACGCAGGATACATCCGACCGTTTGTCAAAGTTACTGGTCAATATCTTAAATCCGGCGCTCTTGATCAACGGTGTATTAGATAAGGCGGTCGTGGCACAAACAGATCTTTTGCTGGAAAATCTTTTCTATATCTTTCTTTATTTTGTGCTTTTGATCGGACTTTCCTTCCCGATTGCCAAAATCTTGCGGGTGGGAAAGATGGAGAACCGTTATCAGTTGATGCTGATCTTTTCCAATGTAGGTTTTATGGGGATTCCGGTCCTACGTTCCATTTTTGGAAACGGCTGTGTGATCTATATTACTTTTTACATTCTGATCTATAATATTTTGATCTATACGCTGGGGATCGCTTTTGCCCAGAGAAGCCTGCCAAAAGAGGAACGGAAAAATGCAGTCAAAGAGATGATCAATCCGGGGACGGTTTCTGCTATTTTTGCCATTCTTATTTTTGTATTCCACCCGACGATCCCGCAGGGAGCCGTGACTTTCTTTGACTATGTCGGTAATGCCGTGATTCCGTTTTCCATGATCATCATTGGCATTTCCATTGCACAGATGCCATGGAAGGAGATCTTCGGACACGCAAAACTCTACATTTTTAGTGCTATCAAACTATTGGTCATCCCAATCCTTTGCGCCATCCTTTTGCGCCCACTAAAGAGAGATGCCATGCTCTTTGCTATCTTTATCCTTATGCTTGCCATGCCGTCGGGCAGTATCATTGCTATGATCGTCCGGGAATATGGCGGAAAGACAGAGGAAGAAGATATCTGCAGCAAGGGCGTTCTTATGACAACGCTTTTTTCCATCATCACGATTCCGATCGTGGTCCTTTTCCTATAAAAGAGAAAAATATCGGTGCATTCTCAAACGAGATGTGACCGATATTTTTTAATTTGTAGAAAATATAGGGAAAATGTCGAAATTATGTAGAATCAGTATATACATCCTGGAAAATTATGATAAAATAAACATGAAAAAATATACATTTTACGGAGATTATAATATGAGCGAGCAGGAACATAAAGTCCTGAAAGAGCAAAGAGATCGTAGAAAGCGTGTGCAGCATATCAGAACAGGAATCATTACCGTGATCTCTGTCTGGATGATCCTTTCTATTGTCATTACCTGTATTCTTTGCGCCAAGGTAGTATCACTGCAAAAACAGATCAACATACTGACCGGAGATTATGACTCATCTACGGCAGTATCAGCCAAGGTCAACCAGAGTACTTCGGATACCGCAGACATCCAACTGACCCAGAATACGTCGGACAAAGAAAATCTTGCGACGGCAGAAGACCTGCATAAGGTTTATCTGACCTTCGATGATGGACCAAGTGACAATACCAATGCGATCTTAGATGTCTTGGATGACTATAACGTCAAGGCGACCTTTTTTGTCACAGGCAAGGAAGACGAAGCCTCAAAGGCTGCCTACAAGCGCATTGTGGATGAGGGACATACGATCGCGATGCACTCCTATTCACACAAATACAGTGATATTTATGCATCTGAGGAGGATTTTCAAAATGATTTTGAGCGTATCCAGAATCTGATCTATGACACGACCGGAGTGGAGTGCAGATATTACAGATTTCCGGGTGGCAGCAGCAATAAAGTCAGCAATACCGATATGTCACAATTCATTTCTTATCTGAATGAGCAGGGGATCACCTATTTTGATTGGAATGTTTCAAGTGGCGATGCAACATCGCAGGCATTTACTGCGGATGAATTAGTTGAAAATGTCATGTCGGATGTGGTAAAATACAAAACGTCGGTTGTTTTATTACATGATGCAACAGCAAAGACAACAACGGTACAGGCTTTACCGGCGATGATTGAGGCGTTACAACAATCCGGAGCCATGCTTTTACCGATTGATGAGGATACAACGGTCATACAACACGTCAGTATTCAACAATAATATACGGAGGAATGAAAATGGGATTTTTCAAAGATTTTAAGGATGACTTTTCAGAGGCAGTCAACGATCTTGTCCCTGGAGCAGAAGAATTAGATACAGAAGATACTGCAACAGATACATTGGATGAAGAGATCGATGTACAATCCGAATTGTCAAAATTGGACGGTTTATTGGAACAGGTAACAAAGAGAGTTGACGGCAAGCCGGAAGAGGCAGCACCGGCTACAGCAAAACAAGAAAACACAGTGGAGGATACAGTAACAATGGAAACAAGAGAAGTAGTAAATGAGCCAGTACGCGAGGTAGCACCAGCAGTCAATGTGACACCAAGCCCGGTCGTAGCACCAAGCGCACCTGTTGATGATGAGACAGCAGTGATCACCGCAGGCATGACCATCAAGGGTGATATCGAGTCTACCGGTTCTGTAGATGTCAAGGGTGGCATCGAGGGCAACATTACCTGCAATGGCAAGTTGGTTGTTACCGGTGTGGTTCATGGAAACAGCACATCCTCTGAGTTCTTTGCTGATGCAGCCAAGATCGAAGGTGAGGTCAACACATCCGGCACAGCCAAGATCGGTGTTGGATCTGTTATCATTGGCAACATCACTGCAACATCAGCTGTTATCGCCGGAGCCGTAAAGGGTGATATCGATGTGCAGGGACCGGTTGTTGTAGATACTTCTGCAGTTGTTATGGGTAACATCAAGTCACGTTCTGTTCAGATCAACAATGGTGCTGTTATCGAAGGTTTCTGTTCACAGTGCTATGCAGATGTTGATGTAGAAGGCTTGTTTGCATAAGAGATAAGAAGGTAGAACGATGAAGAGAGTTTTATTAAAATTAAGTGGCGAAGCCTTAGCCGGTGAAAAAAAGACCGGATTTGACGAGGCAACCTGTATTCAGGTGGCAAAGCAGGTCAAGCAGTTGGTAGATGCCGGTACTGAGGTCGGTATCGTGATTGGTGGCGGTAATTTCTGGCGTGGACGTACTTCAGAGACGATCGACCGCACCAAGGCAGACCAGATCGGTATGCTGGCAACGATCATGAACTGTATCTATGTATCTGAGATCTTCCGCTATGTTGGGATGGATAACGAGGTTCTGACACCTTTTACCTGCGGTGCCTTTACGACCCTGTTTTCCAAGGATGCAGCCAATGCATGCTTCAAGGCAGGAAAGGTAGCATTCTTTGCAGGAGGTACGGGACATCCGTATTTCTCTACAGATACAGCGACTGTTTTACGTGCGATCGAGATTGAGGCAGATGTGATCCTGCTTGCAAAGGCAGTGGATGGTGTGTATGACAGTGATCCAAAGACCAATCCAAATGCCAAGCGTTATGATGTTCTGCCGATCCAGGATGTGATCGACCAGAAACTGGCAGTGGTAGATCTGACAGCTTCTATCATGTGCATGGAAAATAAAATGCCGATGTATGTTTTTGCATTACAGGAAGAGAATAGTATTGTAAAAGCAATCTCAGGCGATTTTAACGGCACAAAAGTGACCGTATAATGGAGGATAATGATGGACGAAAAATTAAAAGTATTTGAAGATAAGATGCAAAAGTCTTACAACAACCTGCTTGAGGAGTACACCACCATTCGTGCTGGTAGAGCCAATCCTCATGTTTTAGACAAGGTCGTAGTTGACTATTATGGTGCGCCGACCCCATTACAGCAGGTGGCAAATATCAGTGTGCCGGAAGCACGCATGATCCAGATCCAGCCTTGGGAATCTTCTCTTTTAAAGGATATTGAGAAGGCAATCTTAGTTGCAGATCTTGGACTGAATCCAACCAACGATGGTAAGGTTATCCGTCTGGTATTCCCGGAACTGACAGAGGAACGTCGTAAGGAATTGGCAAAGGATGTCAAGAAGCATGGTGAAAATGCCAAGGTTGCTATCCGCAACATCCGCAGAGATGCAAATGATTCCTTTAAGAAATATGGCAAGGAAGCAGATGTGTCCGAAGACGAAGTAAAGGAATTGGAAAATCAGGCACAAAAGCTTACAGACAAGTATATTGCCGAAGTGGACAAAGCCATTGAGGCTAAGACACAGGAGATCTTAACGGTATAGTCTTTTGACGAAAAGGGGACACTTGCGTAAGTGTCCTTTTTTTACAAGCAGAAAGGAGACAATATGAGTGTTCCAAGACATGTTGCCATTATTTTAGATGGAAATGGCAGATGGGCAAAAGC
>CAVGHS010000094.1:0-8262 GCA_963629085.1 bacterium | reverse complement strand
GCCATGTATATGATATCTTCTTCCAAATTGAAGAAGGCAAAGAAGATGCTGGCAGATACGGAACCCTATTTCTTTACGTTGCAGTCGGAAATGAGCCGAATCCTGCGACATCTTCCGGACATGGAGGATATCTACTTTAAGTCCAACGAAGATAAGCCGATGGAAGAAAGAAGGGTCGGCTATATCGTTATCACGGCGGATAAGGGTTTGGCAGGTTCCTATAATCACAATGTCTTGAAACTGGCAGAAGAGCACTTGCTTTCACACCCAAACCACGAACTTTTCGTTCTGGGAGAACTGGGACGTCATTATTTTGAACAGCGGGGCATTGAAATTGAAAAGCAGTTTCATTATACCGTACAGAATCCAACCCTAAACCGTGCGCGAAATATTTCCGAGGAGATCCTGGAAATGTATCAGGAAGAAAAGTTGGATGAGGTCTATATCATTTACACGACCATGGTCAATGCAGTGCAGGAAGAAACCCAGATTCTGCAACTTTTACCGCTGAAAAAGACGGACTTTAATATGAAACTGCCAATCGATATCCCGCATGAGGAATTGGCACTTCGTCCTTCTGCTGAGGCGGTGATGGATCGTATTGTTCCGGACTATGTGGTCGGTTTCGTATATGGTGCGCTGGTAGAGTCCTATTCCTGCGAGCAGAATGCCCGTATGATGGCGATGGAAGCAGCATCTAAGAGTGCAAAGGATATGCTGCATGAATTGGATATTCTTTACAACAGAGCAAGACAGGCTGCAATTACACAAGAAATTACAGAAGTGATCGCTGGTGCAAAGTCACAGAAGCGAAAACGTAAAAAATAAGGGAAAAGCTAAGATTAAGGAGGCTTTTTGATGAAGACAGGAAAAATCGTTCAGGTGATGGGGCCTGTTGTCGATGTAGAATTTTTAGACGAAGATCTGCCGGCAATCAGAGATGCACTTGAAGTACAAAATGGTGACAAGAAGTGTGTGATGGAAGTCGCACAGCATATTGGCAATAAAACTGTCCGCTGTATTATGCTAGCATCCAGCGAGGGACTTTCCCGTGATATGGAGGTTATTGCAACAGGCAGTGGCATCAAGACACCGGTTGGTGAGCAGACCTTGGGACGTTTGTTCAATGTCTTGGGTGAGACTATCGACGGTGGCGAGCAGTTAGAGAGTGGCGAGCAGTGGGAGATCCACAGAGAGCCGCCAACATTTGAAGAACAGAACCCGGCAGAGGAAATCTTAGAGACCGGTATCAAGGTCATTGACTTACTTGCTCCTTATGCCAAGGGTGGTAAGATCGGTCTGTTTGGTGGTGCCGGTGTAGGTAAGACGGTACTGATCCAGGAGTTGATCAGCAATATCGCAACCGAGCATGGCGGCTATTCCATCTTTACCGGTGTTGGAGAACGTTCCCGTGAGGGTAACGATCTTTGGACCGAAATGAAGGAATCCGGCGTTCTGGAAAAGACAGCCTTAGTGTTCGGACAGATGAACGAACCACCTGGAGCTCGTATGAGAGTTGCAGAGACAGGGCTTACCATGGCAGAGTATTTCCGTGATGAAAAGCATCAGAACGTGCTTTTGTTCATTGATAATATCTTCCGTTTCACACAGGCCGGATCTGAGGTGTCCGCCCTCTTAGGACGTATGCCGTCAGCCGTAGGTTATCAGCCGACACTGGCTACAGAAATGGGTGAATTACAGGAAAGGATCGCATCTACCAAGAATGGTTCCGTTACATCCGTGCAGGCGGTCTATGTACCGGCAGATGACTTGACAGACCCGGCACCTGCAACCACATTCGCACACTTAGATGCAACGACCGTACTTTCCAGAAAGATTGTAGAGCAGGGTATTTATCCGGCAGTAGATCCGCTGGAATCTACCTCCCGTATCCTGGAGCCGGATATTGTCGGCGAGGAACATTATGAGGTGGCAAGAAAGGTACAGGAGATCTTACAGAAGTACAAGGAATTGCAGGATATCATCGCGATCCTTGGTATGGAAGAATTGGCAGACGAGGATAAACTTACCGTATTCCGTGCCAGAAAGATCCAGAAATTCTTATCCCAGCCATTCCATGTAGCAGAGAACTTTACCGGTGTCAAAGGTGTTTATGTGCCTTTGAAGGAGACCGTTCGTGGCTTTAAGGCAATCATTGATGGCGAAATGGATGAGTATCCGGAAAATGCATTTTTCAATGTCGGTACGATCGAAGATGTCATTGAAAAAGCAAAGACCATGCAGTAGTTTTTCTGCTGGCAGAAAGGTGAAATGTTATGGCTGCAAGTAATACATTTTATTTAAAGATCATATCTGCGAACCGCGTCTTTTATTCGGGCAGGTGTCGTTCTTTGATCGTGCCGGAATATGATGGGCAAAAGGAGATTCTAGCCCATCATGAGGACATGGTCATCGCGATCGACGATGGTGAGATGCGTTTTCAGCCGGAGGGCAGCGAGAACTGGGAATATGCAGTTGTCGGCATGGGTTTTGTTGAGATCGTCAACAACCGTGTGACCCTCTTGGTAGAGACGGCAGAAAGACCGGAAGAGATCGACGTGGCAAGAGCCAGAGAAGCCAAGGAAAGAGCCGAGGAGCAGCTTCGCCAGAAGCAGAGCATTCATGAGTATTATCACTCACGCGCCTCTTTGGCAAGAGCCATGGCTCGTCTGAAGGCGACCGCCGGTAAATAGCATAGCAGATGCCACAGGGACGTTCCTTTTGACACAAGGAGCGTCCCTTTTGGTTTGCTCGTTTCTTAAGAAAATTTAAGAAATAATAAAGGATTTCTATATTTCATTTGTATTTCGAAAACGTTATAATGAAAAACAAGAATAGGAAATGCGGCTGCATTTTCCAAATTAGATTCATACATAAGGAGTGGGCTATGTTAGAGAAGATTAAAAAGCACAAAAAACTTACGATCGTGATCGTGGTGATCGTAATTCTTGCCATCGTGATTGGCGTTCTTGTGCATCGGATGAAACAGGGGGCTAGTGAGATCACACAGGTAGACAGTGGCATACAGGCATTTACCCTGCAAAAGCAGGATATGTCCAGTTCGGTTTCTACCAGTGGAACCGTGGAGAGCAGCAATGTGACGGAGGTCACGACAGAGGTATCCAGTGCCATCAAGGAACTCAATGTATCTTTGGGGGATCATGTGGAAAAGGGACAGGTACTCTGTACTTTTGATGATGAGCAGATCCGCCAGCAGATCGCTGATCTGGAAAAGCAGAATTCCGCTGCAAAAAAAGCAAGTGACAGTACAAAGCAAAAGGCTCAGCGTGCCGTAGAGACAGCCCAGGCACAGGCAAATGCCAAGGCAGCAGCCCTTGCTTCCGCGCAAAATGATTATCAGACAATCCAAAATCTTTTGGGTTCTTCGGATCAGTCAGCCGAGGAAAAGGCAAGTGCCTTAGCCCAGGCGCAGGCGAATGTCCAGACTGCCCAGAGCGAATATGATGCTGCACAGGCAGCCGTGACATCTGCCCAGGAGGCTTTGGAGGATGCGGCTGGCACGACAGCGGATACCGGTTCTTCTGATTTGACCAAATTATACCAGCAGTTGAACAATCTGACCGTGGTAGCAGAGCAGTCCGGTGTCATTACCCAGTTGAATGTATCTAAGGGAAGTATTCCGACCAACGGATCTTTGATGCGGATCGAGGATGACAGTTCTCTGATGGTCAATGTCAATATCAAGGAAAAAGATATTTTGAAACTGGCGCAGGGACAGAAGGCATCCATCACATCCGATGCGATCGGCAGTGATCAGGTCTTTAGCGGTACCGTAGATAAGGTCGTCAATTTTGCTTCCAAGAATTCCGGCAGCGATGGATCTTCATCTTCCGGTGGCTACAGTGCAACGATTACATTAGAGCCGGGTACACCACTTTTGCTTGGTATGTCCGTCAATGTCGAGATCCTTTTAAATGAAGAAGGAGAGCAGTTGGCAGTGCCATATGATGCCATTACGCAGGATGATGACGGTACATCTTATGTCTATGTAGGGAAGGCTCAGGACAATGGCAAATACAAGATCAAAAAAGTGACGGTGACAACCGGTATTTCCAATGATTATTACACAGCCGTTACATCCGATGATCTGAGCGAGGGCGATACCATTATCAATTATCCGACGGATGTTTCCGAGGGGGATGAGGTAGATCTCTACTTCCCAGAGGACCAGACAGATTTTGGTACGTCGGATGATGGGGCGGTAGATACGCTTTCAACATCATACTAGAAAGGGGCTGCATTTATGGATAGAACAAATGTGATCGACATGCAGGGCATTGTTAAGCGTTATTACGTGGGGCAGCCCAATGAATTAGAGATCCTGCATGGAATCGATCTCAAAGTCTTTCAGGGCGAATTTGTATCGATCGTCGGGGAATCCGGTTCCGGCAAGTCGACCCTTATGAATATGATCGGTGCCCTGGATCGACCGACGGAAGGACAGTATTTTTTGAGCGGACGGGATATCAGCAAGTTACAGGATGAAGAATTAAGTGATATCCGCAACCAGGAGATTGGCTTTGTCTTTCAGAATTTTTGTCTGATTCCCCGCATGAGCGCAGTGCGCAATGTAGAGATTCCGCTTATGTATGCCAATATGCCGCCAAAACAGCGTAGGGAACGCGCTATGGAACTTCTGGAACTGGTCGGTATGGAAGAAAGAGCAGACCACAAACCCAATGAATTATCCGGTGGTCAGAATCAACGCGTCGCCATCGCGCGCGCCATGGCAAATGATCCCCATATACTTCTGGCGGATGAGCCGACCGGAGCCTTAGATTCTAAGACCGGACATCTGGTCATGGATATTTTTCACAAGTTGCATGAGGAGCAGGATAAGACGATCGTGCTTATCACGCATAGTCAGGAACTGGCACATGAAACAGAGCGTATGATCACGATTTCAGATGGTCGTATCATCGCAGATCAGGGTCTAGGAGGTGAGATGGCATGAATTTAACAGAAAGCATACGTCTTTCCTTTGAAAGCCTCAAGTCCAATAAATTGAGATCATTTCTTACCATGTTGGGCATTATTATCGGTATCAGTGCCGTAATCACGATCACGACGATCGGAAATTCTTTGCAAAAGACCATTGCGGCTACCATGCGGGAATTGGGCGGAACCAATCTGATCTATGCCTATGTCAATACTATCATGCCGGATTTTGAGACGGATGCGGAATGGGAAAGTTGGGAATATCCGGAAATGACAAAGGATGAAAAACTGACCTATGAGAAACTGGCAGAGTTTCAAGAGGATTTTTCGGATAGGGTGGATAGCGTGATCGTCGAGGAGTCTTTATCTTTATCGGCGACAAGTACCGGAGAAAAGGATACTTCCAAGGTATCTGTATCCGGCGTGACACCCGGCTATCTGGCATCTTCCAAATTAACCCTGTTGGCAGGACGTGACATCAATGATGCAGATAACAAAAAGGTCAAGGCTACGGCAGTGGTATCGGATCTTTATGTCAAATATGCCTGGGGCGGGCAGAATCCGATCGGTAAACAGATTGCCGTACAGTCGGAGGATGATGGTACCGTACAGAAGTTTTATGTGGTAGGCGTTTATCATTATGATGCCATCAAGCAGGCAGGCGGAGTGGATAGCAAGACACCGGAGCGCAACATCACAACCCCGATCTTTGTTCCATACACGTATGCTGCGGAGACAAACAAGGCAAATGGTATGGATAATGATTTGCAGTCTTTCCAGATCATGGCAAAGGATGGGCAGGATGCGACACAGTTAGCGCAGGATATCGCCACATATTTTGATAGCAAGTATTACAGTGAAAATGGCAATTTTGAATTAGAGACAACGGATATGGCATCGGAACTGGGACAGATTGACCAGGTCTTGAATGTACTGACCATTGCTATTTCTGTTATCGCTGCTATATCCCTTATCGTTGGTGGTGTCGGCGTTATGAATATCATGCTGGTCAGCGTGGTGGAAAGAACCAGGGAGATCGGTATCCGAAAGGCGCTGGGTGCCAAGAACAAGAGCATCCGCAGACAGTTTATGACGGAAGCAGTCGTGATCTGCCTTATGGGCGGTGTCATTGGAATTGTGATCGGGATTCTAAATGGATTTCTTTTGTCACAGGTTGCTGGTATGCTGGTATCTTCCTATGAACAGGAATTGGGAAGTATGCTGCATGTGACGGTCAGCCCTTCGATCACAGCCGTTATCATATCGGTTGTATTTTCAATGTTGATCGGTGTGGTCTTCGGCTATTATCCGGCAAAGAGGGCAGCAAACATGTCGCCGATCGATGCACTCAGATACGAATAAATTGCACAGTGGGGACACTCCTTGTGGCAAAAGGAACGTCCCTCATGCAAAAAAAGGATGTAAGCGAAATGCTTACATCCTTTTTGTATTTGATCGGTTAAAGAAATTATAACTGAGGACCTGCAGAAACAAGTGCCTTACCAGCATCGTTACCTTCATACTTAGCAAAGTTCTTGTTGAATCTGCTAGCAAGATCTTTTGCCTTTTCTTCCCATTCAGAAGCATCAGCGTATGTGTCTCTAGGATCTAAGATCGCTGGATCAACGCCCGGAAGTTCTGTAGGTACTTCAAAGTTGAAGTAAGGAATAGTCTTGGTAGGAGCATCCTTGATGTCACCATTTAAGATAGCATCGATGATACCACGGGTATCCTTGATAGAGATTCTCTTGCCAGTGCCGTTCCATCCTGTGTTTACAAGATAAGCCTTAGCACCGCTCTTTTCCATTTTCTTAACAAGTTCTTCTGCATACTTGGTTGGATGTAACTCCAGGAAAGCCTGTCCGAAGCATGCTGAGAAAGTAGGAGTAGGTTCTGTGATACCACGCTCTGTACCAGCAAGTTTTGCAGTAAATCCTGATAAGAAGTAGTACTGTGTCTGCTCCGGAGTCAGGATAGATACTGGAGGAAGTACTCCAAATGCATCTGCTGAAAGGAAGATAACATTCTTTGCTGCAGGAGCAGAAGAGATAGGACGTACGATGTTCTCGATGTGGTTGATCGGATAAGATACACGAGTGTTCTCTGTAACGCTCTTGTCTGCAAAGTCGATCTTTCCATCAGCATCCAGTGTTACGTTCTCGAGAAGAGCGTTACGCTTGATCGCATTGTAGATGTCCGGCTCAGATTCCTTGTCGAGGTTGATAACCTTTGCGTAGCATCCGCCTTCGAAGTTGAATACACCGTTGTCATCCCAACCGTGCTCATCATCACCGATCAAAAGACGCTTAGGATCGGTAGAAAGTGTTGTCTTACCTGTTCCGGAAAGACCGAAGAAGATAGCAGTGTTTTCACCATTTAAGTCTGTGTTTGCAGAGCAGTGCATAGAAGCCATGCCCTTAAGTGGAAGATAGTAGTTCATCATAGAGAACATACCCTTCTTCATTTCTCCGCCGTACCATGTGTTGATGATAACCTGCTCACGGCTTGTGATGTTGAAGGCTACACATGTCTCAGAGTTGAGTCCTAATTCTTCGTAGTTTGTAACCTTAGCCTTAGAAGCGTTGTAAACAACGAAATCCGGCTCGAAGTCTTCTAATTCTTCAGCAGTTGGCTTGATGAACATGTTTGTAACAAAGTGAGCCTGCCAAGCAACCTCAACGATGAAACGGATAGCCATACGAGTGTCTTTGTTGGCACCGCAGAATGCATCTACAACGAATAATCTCTTGTTGCAAAGTTCCTTCTTAGCGATATCCTTAACAACTTCCCATGTCTTTTCATCCATTGGATGGTTGTCGTTCTTGTACTCATCGCTTGTCCACCATACAGTGTCCTTAGAGTTCTCATCAACAACGATATATTTGTCTTTCGGAGAACGTCCGGTGTAAACACCTGTCATTACGTTTACAGCGCCAAGTTCGCTGACCTGACCCTTTTCGTAACCTTCCAATTCCGGTTTGGTCTCTTCTTTGAATAATTCTTCATAAGAAGGGTTGTGAACGATTTCTGTGGTTCCGGAAATACCATACTTGCTTAAATTGATTTCTGCCATTTCTTTTAACCTCTTTTCTGTATGATTTGAAAATAGTAGATGTACTTTGTTAAAAAATAGACATTTCAAAGTACCCTCATCATATTATACAATAATCCCTCACAAAATCAAGAAAAATGCACGTAAAAAACAATCCGTTTTTACGCGCAAATACTCAAAGCGAGTGGAAACCCTTTCCAAATACTTCACTGGTGCTGGAAACAGACATAAATGCCTGCAGATCCTGATCG
>CAVGHS010000093.1:0-8302 GCA_963629085.1 bacterium | reverse complement strand
AAAGATACATTTACCTTCGCCGCAGTTTGTGGTATTTTATAATGGAATAGAAGATCTGCCGGAGCGGTCTATCATGCGGCTTTCAGAGGCTTATGAGCATGTGGATGATCCAGAGGACATTGCACTGGAATTAAAGGTTAAGGTCATCAATATCAACTATGGTAAAAACCAGTCGCTGATGGAGAAAAGTCCGACCCTTGCCCAGTATGCTGTCTTTGTGGATACAGTCAGAAAGTATGAGAAGCATCACGAGCATATGGAAGCGGTCGAACTGGCGATCAGTGAATGTATCGAAAAGGGAGTCTTAGCGGATTTCCTAAGAAAGAACAAGGCGGAGGTACTGCGTATGTGTTTGTTTGAATATGATCAGGAGAAACATCTGCGTATGGAAAGAGAAGATGCATATGAAGATGGATTTGAGAATGGAGAAGCCCGTGGTATCGAGATTGGAGAGGCACAGGGCGAGAAGCGTGGTATCGAAATCGGTGAGAAAAGACTGGCATGTCTGTTAGAAAAACTTGCAGAGCAAAATCGCATGGAAGATCTGGTACGGGCAACAAAAGATGCCACATATCGGGAGAAACTTTACCTGGAATTGCGGATAGATTAGTTCTCTTGTGTGAAGAGGAAAACAGATGAAAATATAAGCCGGACGGTGCACACATGGGTGTCACTGCCCGGCTTTTTCTTTGCCATGACAACATATTGCCGTCAGAACTTAGCGGAACTGGTTGCTGTCTGCTTCGTAATAATAATCAATGGCTGCCAGTCGCTTTTCAAGATCTGTCTGATCGACATCCTCTGCCACGCAAAATTCGGCAAGGGATGGATAGCGGTCTCTTAAATTCATGTTGACAACACTGAGCAGCATCATGGGATCAAGTGGTAAATTCATTTTTTTGCTCCTTTATAAAAAATGCATATTCGTTTATTCTATCAAGCAGGGACGCTTTCTTAGACATATATATTATATGTAAGAACATAAAATTTGCAAATGAAAATGAATTTACCACAAAATTACTTAGAATATTGCGCAAGCGGTTTCTTCAAAAGCGGATACAGGATGGTAGAAAGGATCACCCCAAAGAGTCCCTGCACGATATTGAATGGAACACCACTGACTGAGGATGCCAGACCTGCTGCAAGGCTTGTGCTGGAGAAACCATCACCTGTTGCAAGTGCCATCAAAAAGATCTCAAATACAAAGTATCCGAATACCATGAAGGCTTCGCCAACGACACCACTGACCGCGGTAAAGGCTGCCTGCTTGCCTCCGGAAACCTCAGAAAGTTTCTTGGTAAAAGCGCGGTAAACCAGGCTGGCAAATACAGCGGTAAGCATCTTGATAACAAAGGTTGCCGGTGCATAGGAGAAGTATCCACCAAATAAGTCGGAGAACATAGAACCAATGCCGGCTGCAAGTCCGCCATAAAGTGGTCCAAGTAAAAAGCCTGACAAAAGGACAATGGAATCGCCCGGATGGATATAACCCATGGTTGGTGTTGGAACCTTGATGATCATGGTAGCAACACAGGTAAGTGCTGCAAATAAAGCTGCAAAAATCAATTTCTTTGTTTTCATATTTTTTCCCTCTTCTTTCTCTTATCTTGTCAAAAGTCTTGCTTTTGTGCGAGTAACTGAGTATCATTATATGCATAATTGGTTATGTGAAAATAACCATTTTAAACAAAATCAACCATACCAGATTGAAAAACACCGAAAAACCTAGAGAAATACTGGGAAAAGGCGTTTTTGTAAAAAAGAAAATAGAGGAATATATATGCTTACCTATACTTTTGAGGAGCGGGGCGAAAAACCCTACTATCAATATTTATATGAAATGTTGAAAGAAGACATTGAGGAAGGAAGGCTGCAGGAGGGCGAGCACCTGCCATCCAAACGGTCTTTTGCCAAGCAGTTAGGACTCTCTGTGATGACCATTGCCAGTGCCTACGAGCAGTTATTGGTAGAAGGTTATATCTATGCCGTGGAGAAAAAGGGCTATTATGTGGCGGCGGTGCAGCCCTACCGGACAGAACCATTACAAGAGTGTCAAGCCATGGAGATTTTTACGGAGGAGGATGATGCCAGCCACGATGAGGCAAAGGAAAACTGGCGGATGGATTTTGCATCCAATCATGTAGACCGGGAACGCTTTCCCATGAGCACCTGGTCACACCTGATGCGCGCCGTATTAAGCGATCAATCGAAAGACGTCCTTTTGCCGTCGCCACCGCAAGGTGTCTATGAACTGCGGCAGGCGATCGCAGACCATCTGTATCATTTTCGTGGCATGCGTATTTTGCCGGAACAGATCGTGATCGGGGCGGGAACCGAGTATTTGTACCATCTGCTTATCCAACTTCTGGGGAGAGAGCAGATCTATGGTATTGAAAATCCGGGCTATCAAAAACTTGCAAAGATCTATGCGCACAATGGCGTGGACTATCGTTATGTGGATTTGGATGCCCATGGACTTTCCATAGAATCTCTTAGAAAACAAAAGGTGGAGATTATCCATACATCGCCGACCCACCATTTCCCGACAGGTATTGTCATGCCCATCAGCAGGCGGCAGAAACTACTTGCCTGGGCAGCGGAAAAAGAGGGACGCTACATCATTGAGGACGATTATGATTGCGAGTTTCGTTTTGGCGGTCTGCCCATTCCGACCCTGCAAAGTATTGATGGGGCGGGGCGCGTGATCTATCTGAATACCTTTTCCAAGAGCCTGACTCCATCCATCCGTATCAGTTATATGGTACTGCCCCGGACACTGATCGGAAAATTCCAGAAAAATCTGGGCTTTTATGCCTGCACGGTGTCAAATTTTGAGCAGTACACCCTGGCAGCCTTTTTGCAGCAAGGCTATTTTGAAAAGCACATCAACCGTATGCGCAATTTTTACAAGAACCATCGAAACCAGGTCATTGCCAAATTAAGGGAAAGCCGTCTGTGGCAGATGGCATCCATCTATGAGGAGGATGCAGGATTGCATTTTCTTTTACATATTGAAACGCAAAAAGAAGACAGCGTTATTAAGGATCAGTTGAAAAAAAGAGGCATCCGCCTGCGGGGCATGAGTGATTATACCTATGACGGGGGACAGGTGATTCCGCATACCTTTATCATCAATTATACGGCGATCAATCCCCAAGACCTGCCGGAGGTCTTGGAAGAAATCTATCAGGTTTGTATCAACTAACTATTGTCTTGTAGAAAAAACATGATTTTGCGCGAAAGCGATTGAAAAATAATCCGAGCGTGTTAGAATGATGGATGGAAAATAAGAAATAAATTTGTATGAAAGGAAACAGTTATGTTTGGATTTGGACAGTTAATTGACATTTTAAAAGAAAACCCAAAGAAGATCGTTTTCACAGAAGGAACCGATCCTCGTATTCTTGAGGCATCCTCAAGACTTCTTGCATCTAATTTCTTGGCACCGATCTTGATCGGCAAGCCGGAAGAAGTAGAAGCAGCAGCAGAAAAGAGCGGATTCAATATCCGTGGCGCAGAGATCATCGATCCTGCCAATTACGACAGAATGGACGAGATGATCGAGATGTTCTGCGAACTCAGAAAGAAAAAGGGCGTTACCCCGGAGCAGGCAAGAGGCATCCTTTCACAGGCAAACTACTTTGGTACCATGCTTGTAAAGATGGGCGTTGCTGATTCTTTACTTGGCGGTGCGACTTATTCTACCGCAGATACCGTAAGACCTGCTTTACAGTTGATCAAGACCAAGCCGGGCAACTCTATCGTATCTTCTTGCTTTATCATGGTTCGTCCTGCTGCTACAGGCGAGAATGAAGTACTTGCTATGGCAGACTGTGCTATCAACATTCACCCGACAGAGGATGAATTGGTAGAGATCGCAGGCGAGACAGCAGAGTGTGCTAGAATCTTTGGCGTAGATCCACAGGTTGCCTTCCTTAGTTACTCAACACTTGGCTCAGGAAAGGGCGAAGATGTTGATAAGATGCGCAATGCAGCAGCAAAGACAAAGGCAAAATATCCGAACCTTCCGATCGAAGGTGAGATCCAGTTCGATGCAGCTGTATCTCCTCGTGTTGCCCGTACCAAGTGTAAGGATTCTGAAGTTGCAGGACATGCCAACACCTTCATCTTCCCTGACATCAACGCTGGTAACATCGGTTACAAGATCGCACAGAGACTTGGTAACTTTGAAGCATATGGTCCGATCCTTTTAGGCTTAAATGCTCCTGTGAATGACCTGTCTCGTGGATGTAATGCCGCAGAAGTTTACTCTATGGCTATCATCACAGCAGCCCTGGCATAGGGACGTTCCTTTTGCCACATGGAGTGTCCCCTTTGGCACATATTGAACATATACGGCGCTTCGCTTTTTCGGCGGAGCGCTTTTTTATGTGCACATATTCTTTCATGCGTCACCCTTCCTGCGCCTTCATCATATAGTAAAGAGATAAGTGCTATGGGAGAAAATATATGGATATGACAGTACCGGAGCAAAGCCTTTTTGCATCTTCGGGAGAAATGTCAATGGAATTGTACGATAGAAGAGATCGGAGTCCGATCGTAGGAGCCTTGGTCACGGTCTATCGGGCAAGTGATGGGGCAGAGAGCGCCAGTTATGTGTCCAATGCGGCGGGGCAAATCCCGGAATTGCGCCTGCAGGCACCGCCGCTGGAGTACAGTCTGGAATCCCAGGCAGTCGGTATGCCTTATAGTCAGTATCATATTGTGGTGGAGGCAGAGGGGTACGAGCGGCTGGAATTGGCGGATGCAGAGGTTTTGCCTGACCAGTTGTCTCTGCAGCCGCTTCCGATGACACCGAGGGGAGAGGAGCCGGAGATCACAAAGGAGATCGTGGTGCCGGGCAATACACTCTTTGTGCCTTCAAAACCAAAGACTCCGGAAACGGAAGTCAAACCGGTGACCGAGACCGGCGAGATCGTTTTGAGCCGTGTGGTCATCCCGGAGTATGTGATCGTCCATGATGGCGTCCCGAGTGATTCCAGTGCACAAAACTATTATGTGACTTACCCGGATTACATCAAAAATGTGGCATCCAGTGAGATCTATGCTACATGGCCGGACGCAGCCATTCGTGCCAATGTGCTGGCAATCATGTCCTTCACACTAAATCGTGTCTATACGGAATGGTATCGGGGCAAAGGTTATGATTTTACCATCACATCCTCCACTGCCTACGATCAAAAATGGTCTTACGGCCGCACGATCTTTGAGTCCATTTCACAGGTCGTGGACGAAATGTATACCAATTATTTATCGCGTCCAAATGTAAAACAGCCGATCTTGACCCAGTATTGTGATGGAAAAAATGTGCGCTGCCCGAACTGGCTGAGCCAATGGGGGTCAAAAGCACTGGCAGATCAGGGACTTCGCACGATTGAGATCATCCGCTACTATTATGGAAATAATATGTTTATCAATACGGCGGAAGAGATCAGCGGCATACCGACATCCTGGCCGGGAGAATTGTCGATCGGTTCCAGTGGCAGCAAAGTCCGGCAGTTGCAGGAGCAACTCAATGCGATCGCCAGAAATTATCCGGCAATCCCGCGTGTCAGTGAGGATGGCATTTATGGTCCCCTCACGGCGGAAACCGTACGGGTTTTTCAATCGGTATTTGGCTTACCGGTAACAGGTGTGGTAGACTATCGTACATGGTATAAAATTTCCCAGATCTATGTGGGAGTTACCGGCATTGCAGAATTGTAGAATGTACTGAAAGCCTGCGCCTAGCGTGGTCGCTTGTGACAAACTACAAATAGAGGAAAAGAGGAAAGAAAACATGGCAAAATGGCTCATGTATAGTAAGCGGGCAGATTTTACCGCAATGGGCAAAAAATACCAGATCGATCCGGTAGTGGCGCGCATACTCGTCAATCGTGATTTGACGGAGGATGCAGCCATTACTGCATTTTTACATCCCGACGAAAAGGATCTGGGAGATGGAAAAGCCCTGAAAGATATGGATGTGGCAGTCGCCCTTTTGCAAAGGGCGATAAAAGAGGAGAAAAAGATCCGCATTATCGGTGATTATGATATTGATGGGATCCAGGCGACTTATATCTTACATCAGGGACTGCTGCGTCTGGGGGCGATCGTAGATTATGCCATACCTGACCGTATCGAGGACGGTTATGGCGTCAATATCCGCTTGATGGAAAAGTGCGTGGCAGACGGGGTAGGCCTTGTCATCACCTGCGATAATGGGATCGCAGCGGCGGATGCCATCGCCTATGCCAAGGAGGCTGGCATGGAGGTGATTGTGACGGATCACCATGAGGTGCCTTATGAAATGGTCGATAACAAAAAGGTCTATCATCTGCCACCGGCGGATGCCGTGGTCGATCCCAAGCGGGAGGATTGCGGGTATCCCTGCAAAAAGTTGTGCGGTGCGGTCGTGGCGTGGAAAGTGATCGGGGTCTTATATGAAGCGGCAGGAATTCCGGAACAAGAAGCCATGCGCTTCCTTGAAAATGCGGCTTTCGCAACGATTGGGGACGTAATGGAACTGGTCGAAGAAAATAGAACGATCGTAGCCCTTGGCTTAGAGCGGCTGCGTCATACGAAGAATCTCGGTATGCAGACTTTGATCGCACGTTGTGACATTGCACCGGAGAGCATCAGTGCCTATCATGTCGGATTTGTCTTAGGCCCTTGTTTAAATGCCAGCGGCAGGCTGGATTCAGCCACAAAAGCCTTGGAACTTTTGGAGGCAGATGACTTAGGCAAGGCGGCAGGTCTGGCAGAGGAATTGCGCCAGTTAAATGAAGAGAGAAAGGTCATGACCGAACAGGGTGTTGCGCAGGCGATCGCGCAGATCGAGCAGACGGCAGAACAGGATCCGGCTGTCTTAGTCATCTATCTGCCACAGGTGCATGAGAGCGTTGCAGGTATCATAGCCGGACGCATCCGGGAGCGTTATGAGAGACCGACCTTTATTCTGGTGGATGCGGCAGACGGCAATGGGGCAAAAGGCAGTGGCAGGTCCGTCGAAGGTTTTTCCATGTACGATGAGATGTGCAAATGCAAGGAACTTTTTAGTAAATTTGGCGGACATCCTATGGCGGCAGGACTGTCCCTTCCGGTAGAAAATATAGATGCCTTTCGGACAGCTATCAATGCCAATACGCAGATGACAAAAGAAGAAATGCAGACCATCATCCATATTGATGTGCCTATGCCTTTTTCCTATATCAGTGAGGATCTGATCGGGCAACTGGAGCACTTAGAGCCTTTCGGAAATGGCAATCCCAAGCCGGTCTTTGCGCAAAAAAATGTCCGTATCCTGCGAAAAATGCCCATCGGCAAGCAAAAGCAATTCTTGCGTCTGACCTTGCAGGGTGAGGATGGCAGCCGGATGGAAGGACTTTATTTTGGAGAGCGGACGGCATTAGAAGAGATCGAGAGTGAACGGGGATGTATTACTATCACTTATTATCCACAGATCAATGAGTTTCGTGGCAGAAGAAGCCTACAGATCGTCATATCAAATGTCTGCTAGATGTTGCATAATACTACAAAAAAATGTAGAATACATAGTATACATTTGTGTAAGAAAATGTATGAATGGAGGTATGCGCAGGCATGTTTCATAGCAAAGAAGTGAAGCAACAGTTACAGCAGGCTGAGACGCTTGGGCGACAGGTAGAGACATATGAGGCTATGCTTGAGACCGCAGAGGCGGCTGTGACGGAAGCACAGATGGATGTGGATCAGTTGCAGATGAGCGCGGCAAAGATGGATCGTAGCCTGACGAAGGTCGTGGGCTATGCCAAGGATACAAGGGATGACCAGAAGGTCATGGAAGATGGCATACAGGAATGTGTCGAGACCTTGCGGCAGGACAGCCTGTTAGTCCAGCAGATTATAGAACAGAGTGCCGGGCATACCGATTTTTTACACCAGCAGGAGACGGCATTGACCGACCTGATGGAACAGAGCAAGCATTATACCGGACTTGCCAAGTCTGTTTCCGAGGATTCCAATAAAGAGACTTCCGAGATCAAGCGTCTGATGGAGCAGATGGCAGGATTGGAAAAGTTTACCGGGACAATCAGTGCGCTTGCCTTGCAGGCAGCGATCGATGCAGGAAGACTGGGCGACGAAGGCGCAGACTTTATCCGCAGCGCAGAGCAGATCCGCTCCTTGGCAGAAGTCTTTGGCGGACAGTTGTCAGATACCTTAGAGCAGGCGGAAAGTCTTCAGAATGAGATCGCCGACATGAGCAACCAGATCCATCAGTTTATCTCTTTACTCAAGGACAACAATCGGGCACTGAGCAAGA
>CAVGHS010000092.1:0-8483 GCA_963629085.1 bacterium | reverse complement strand
GTCAACAGCATAGGATTGGAAAAATGAACTTACTTACCATAAAAAATCTTACAAAAGCATATACCGATAAAGTCTTATTTGACGGCATAGATTTTAGTCTGGAAGAGGGCGAAAAAGTCGGTATCATTGGGATCAATGGCACCGGTAAATCAACCCTCTTACGCATTATTGCAGGAATGGAGGAAGGGGATACCGGAGAATATACCAAGGGCAATCATGTGGTCATCAATTATCTGCCACAGAACCCGGAATTTGAGCCGGGACAGACCATACTGGAATATGTCATGGGACAGAATCAGATGCACGGCATAGCAGGAGATACAAGTCTTTCGGATGCTTACGGTGTGGAGGGGGAAGCCAAGAGCATTTTAAATCGTCTGGGGTTTACCGATCTGAACCAGCCGATCGATCAGTTATCCGGAGGGCAGAAAAAAAAGGTCGCACTGGCAGCTGTTCTTTTGTCGAAAAATGAAATCCTGATCCTGGACGAGCCGACCAACCATCTGGATCATAATATGACAGAGTGGCTGGAGGGCTGGCTCAAGTCTTACCGTGGCAGTCTCATCATGATCACACATGATCGGTATTTTTTGGATCTGGTCTGCAATCGTATCGTGGAATTGGATAAAGGTAAATTATATTCATATAAGACTAATTATGAAGGATTTCTTGCGCTCAAGGCAGAGCGTCAGGAGATGGCGCTGTCTACGCAGGCAAAGCATCAAAATATCCTGCGCAAGGAGATCGCATGGATGCAGCGTGGGGCAAGAGCACGTTCGACCAAACAGAAAGCCCATATCCAGCGCTATGAGGCTTTACGCGATGAAGAAAAGGTGGCAATTGATACAGAGGTGGAGATCGGAAGTCTGTCTACGCGTCTTGGCAATAAAACGATAGAGATGGATGATATTGCGATTGCCTATGAGGGAAAGCCGCTTATCTGGGATTTTACCTATCACTTTTTGAAAAAAGACCGTATTGGTATCTTAGGACCGAATGGCTGTGGCAAGACCACCCTCTTAAAGATGATCATGGGGGAAGTGCAGCCGGATCAGGGACGGATTGAGATCGGGGAAACGGTCAATATCGGTTACTATGCGCAGGAAGCAAAGGACATGGATCCGGGGCAGCGTGTCATTGATTATATCAAGGATACCGCGGAATATATCCGTACAGAAGATGGCTATATTTCGGCTTCACAAATGCTGGAAAAGTTTTTATTTGCCGGTTCTTTGCAGTATCAGTTGATCGGCAAACTTTCCGGTGGAGAGAAGAGACGCCTTTATCTGGCAAAGATTTTGATGGGAGCACCCAATGTCCTGATCCTGGACGAACCGACCAACGATCTGGATATTTCGACCCTTTGTATTTTAGAAGATTATCTGGATACCTTTCCGGGTATTTTGATCACGGTTTCCCATGACCGGTATTTTCTGGATCGTGTGGTCGATCATATGCTGGTCTTTGAGGGGGCAGGAAAAATTTCCCTTTTTAACGGTTCTTATCAGGAATATTATGAGACCTACGGCGGGGATAGTCTGTGCGAGGCTCGGGACAACGCAACTGTCGGCGTGGGACGGAGTGAGCAGGACAATGCCAATGTATCCGGTGCTGAGGCTTATAAAATACAGAAGGAACAAAGTAAGAAACTAAAATTTACCTACAATGAGCAGCGGGAATATGAAAGTATCGAAGATGATATTGCAGGTTTGGAAGAAGCACTGGAAAAATTGGATCAAGACATGGCTGCCAATGCGACCAATTCCGTAAAACTGGGCGAATTGTTGGATGAGAAAAAGAAGGTCGAACAGACTTTGGAAGAAAAGATGGAACGCTGGGAATATCTGGAAGACCTGGCGGCTAAGATTGCGGCACAGTAGGGACGTTCCTTTTGCCACATGGACTGTCCCCTTTGCCACAGAAAAGCAAATAGAAAGAGAGTACATTTTGATAGATAAAATTAAGAAAAAATATATAGGAAGCGGAGCGTTTTACCGGAGATACCTATATCTGGCATTGCCTATGATCCTGCAGAACGCCATTACCAACCTGGTCAGTTTTTTAGATAATATCATGGTAGGGCAGTTGGGGACAGAGCAGATGTCCGGCGTTGCCATTGTCAACCAGTTGATCTTCGTATATAATCTGGCAATCTTTGGCGCGGCATCGGCGGCGAGTATTTTTGGCGCCCAGTATTTTGGAAAGGGCGATCACAGGGGACATATGTATTCCTTCCGTTTTAAGTTATATGCGACTTTGCTGGTCACATTCATTGCTATGACTTTGTTTGCAACGAATGGAAGTCATCTGATTTCATTATATCTGACGGATACGACAGGAAGTGGGGCGACAGAAGTTGCTCTAAAATATGGCTTGCAGTATCTGTCAGTCATGATGTTTGGATTGATACCTTTTGCCGTCAACCAGTCCTATGCGACTAATATCAAAGAAACAGGACAGACCTTTGTACCTATGATCGCAAGTTTTGTGGCGGTAGGTTCCAATGCTGTCCTGGATTATCTTTTGATCTTTGGCATAGGACCATTTCCGAAACTGGGTGTTGTAGGAGCCGCACTTGCAACAGTCCTGGCGCGTTATATTGAGGCGGCAATCGTGATCTTGTGGGCGCATACCCATCAGACGAAAAATCGCTATCTGGAGAGAGCCTACCGGGGCTTTGGCATACCAAAAGCAGAACTTAAGGCGATCCTTGTCAAAGGACTGCCCCTGATGATCAATGAGGTCTTATGGGCGGCAGGCATGACGACAGTCAACCAGTGCTATTCCATCCGTGGTATTGATGTTGTGGCGGGGGTCAATATCGCGGCGACGATCACCAATCTCTTTAATATCGTATATATCCAGTTGGGAGCCTGTATCAGTATCATCGTGGGACAATATCTGGGGGCAGGAGACTTGGAGGAAGCCAAGGATGCCGATAACAAGATGATTGCCTTTAGTGTATTCTGTTGTGTCATCGTTGCTTTTTGTATGTTTGTGCTGGGAAGATTTTTCCCGCGTATTTATAATACGTCGGATACGATCAAATCGCTTGCAGCAAATTTTATAGCAGTATCCGCCATGATCATGCCGCTTTGTTCTTTTTCCCATGCCTCGTATTTTACCCTGCGATCCGGGGGAAAGACCTTTGTCACCTTTTTGTTTGATTCCGTCTTTACCTGGGTGGTCGTGGTACCGGTGGCATATGTGCTGGCGCATTTTACCGGATTGGGCATCGTGAGCATTTACTTTTTTGTGCAGGCGACGGAATTGATCAAGGTCATCATTGGCTATTTCATGGTGAGGAGCAATGTATGGCTGGTGCAGATGGTGTAAAATTCTTACTTGCGCAGCAAGGTAAGGAAACGTATACTAGGAGTAAAGATATGCCACGGAACCGAGGTTTTGGGGCTGTGATTGGAGAGCAAAGGAGAAGATATGGCTGAGAGAAATGCAATTTGGAGTGACCGCAAGAGAACTTTATTTGGACTGCCACTGAGTTTTACAAAATATACGCTGACGGAGGATCGTCTGTTTGTGCAGACCGGATTTTTTACGACGGTCGAGGATGAAGTGCGCCTGTATCGCATTTTGGATGTGAAACTGACACGCACACTGGGACAGAAGATCTTTGGCGTAGGAACCATTCAGGTATGTTCCGCAGACAAGAGCATGGCGGACTTTGAAATCGTCAGTGTCAAAAATGCGGCAGAGGTCAAAGAACGTCTGTCAGAATTAGTAGAAAAGAATCGTGTAGAAAAGCGCGTGATCAACCGTGAATCTATGTTTGATAATGATGGGGATCATGATGACGATGATGAGGATCTGCACTAAGAAGGGATAGACCAAAAGGGACGCTCCTTGTGGCAAAAGGAACGTCCCTGAGAGGAACTACAGTACGCGCTGTAGTTCCATTTTTTTATTTACGAGTAAGATATCAGCATATTTGCCCGGTGTGATAGAACCGACCTGATCGTAGATGCCAAGGCTTTTTGCCGGATGCATGGTGGCAGCAGCAATGGCTTCTTCCATAGGAAGACCGATGTCGATGGCATGGCACATACTGTCATAGAGGTTGATCACGGATCCGGCGATGGTACCGTCATCCAGCGTGGCAAGTTTGCCTTTGATGTGGAAGATCTGACCGCCCAGTTCATAAGAACCATCGGAAAGCCCGGTACCACGGATGGAATCACTGATAAGACAGATATGGTCAGGAAACATGCGAAAGGCATTGCGGATCATAGTATCGTGGACATGGATGCCGTCGGCAATGAGTTCAGCATAGACTTCCTCTGCATCCATAGCGGCACCGATCAGCCCCGGTTCTCTGTGAAGAAGCGAAGGCATGGCATTGAATAAATGGGTCAGATGGTCGGCACCGGCATCGATCGCTTTTTCTGCAGTAGCAGAGTCGCAGGAAGTATGTCCGAGGGAAATGGTCACATTATCGTGATAGTCTCGGATAAAGTCGATATTGTCGGCAATGTTTGGTGCGACCGTTACCAGGCGGATCGCACCGGATGCAGCCTTTTGACAGGCATCAAAAAATGCCTCACTTGCCGGACGCAGATAGCATGCCTGATGGGCGCCCTTTTTTGCCTCATCCAAAAAAGGGCCTTCCATATTGATACCGGCGATACGGGCGTAGCCGGATACCTCCGGGCTCTGACCGGAAGATTTTTTTCCTGTCCTGGCATTTGCCAGATGGAAAAAGGATGGATCGTCCAGACTGGCGTAAGCCGCTTCCAGGGTCTCCTGTGGCAGGGTCATAGACGTCGGGCAGTAGGTCGTGATGCCGTGTGCCCGCTCATAGGCTAAGATCTTTTTGACACCGTCCTTATCGCCATCCGAAAAATCACAGCCGACTGCGCCGTGGCTATGGATGTCGATCAGCCCGGGAAGGACAAACTGTCCCGCAGCGTCCACAATCCTATCCGGATCTCCGGTGTAAGCATCCGGTGTGACAAATCTGCCACCTTCTATATAAATATCCTTTTGTTCAAAACTTTTGTCTTGGGTAAAAACAAGTCCGTTTTTAATGATCATAATGTGCATCTTCTTTCTTCAAGCATTGTGCCAAAGGGGACACTCCTTGTGGCAAAAGGAACGTCCCTATAGGAGGGACAACGATAACTCTGGACATCATCTGCGCCCAGTCCCTTGTATTCGTCCAGATTGATGGTGGTGGCCTGGGAAAAATCAATATCTCCTTTTTCATACCACTCGATCAACTGCTTGTAGGTGCCTACCGGGGTAGAGCCTGTTGCAAGCCCTAGGACGGAGGTCGGCTTTAAAATGACCTGTGCAGAAATGATGTTGGCAGCCTTGCGGCTCAATTCTTTGAAATCCTTTACTTTGTATAATAGCATAATACCCACTCCTTGTCTTTTCCACTTTTCTTTGTTATCATGTAAATGAAAATTATTTTCATTTCAAACGTATAATATCACAATCATTTTCAAAAAATCCGAAAGAAAAGGAACGGGCAGACTATTGTCTTTCCCATCAGGATGAGATCATCTATATGTCGATCACGGATCTGGCGCTTGCCTGCGGCGTGGGTGAAGCCAGCGTGACCTGTTTTTGCCGTAAATTAGGGGCACAGGGCTATCAGGATTTTAAGGTGCAGGTATCGATCAGTCAGGCGAGAGCCGGGGCAATCTTAGATGCTCATGCAGATGAGCAGACAGAGGAAGAAAAAAAGTCAGGGCAGACCGACTGGGCGCAAAGCGTTTTTCTTGCCCATCAGAAAGCCCTGCATGAGACCATGCAGTTGGTGGATGAAGAAGTCTTGCTTGCTATTGTAAAAATGTTTGAACAGGCGGAACGGATCTATTTTTTTGGGGTCAGCGACAGTCTTTTGATGGCGCGGGAGGCTCACAGCAGATTTTCACGCATCATGCCAAAGGTCGTCTGTGTGGAAGACCCTCATTTGCAGGCGATCGCAGCGACGATGATGACAGAGCGTGATGTCATGTTTATTTTTTCCTATTCCGGTGCCAGCAAGGATGCGGTACAGGTGGCGCGGCTTGCACATGAGGCGGGAGCAAAGGTGGCTGCTGTCACGCATTATACCAAATCGCCGCTGACGACCTATGTGGACGCCATTCTTTTGACCGGTATGCGGGAGACCCCTTTGGAGCGAGGCTCTATGGCGGCAAAGACGGCGCAACTTTACCTGATCGATCTTTTATATCAGAAGTTTTATGAGCGGAATCGTGCAGAATGTCAAAAAAACAGTGAGCGGGCGATCGAAACGGTCGTGCGCGAGACTTACTAAGAGAAGTTGGAGAAAAAGTTTCGACTTTGGGAGAGAAAATTTCCCGGAGTTGAAACTTTTTTTGCCCCTGCAACGTCTAATATAGAGTTTCGAAACAAAGACAGATGATGGAGGTGAAAACATGCAGTCCTTATTTCGCGCCAAGAAAATACAAGATGACAAACAGGAGATTGTCGAAGAAGCACTGCTTGCAAACTATGATGCTTACTATCGGCTGGCTTATTCTTATGTGAAAAATCCGGAAGATGCGGGAGATATCGTGCAGGAGGGCGCTTACCAGGCTATAAAAAAATGTGAGACCCTGGAGCAACCGGCATATGTAAAGACCTGGCTTTATCGCCTGATGTTAAATGAGATTTTTAGTTTTTGTCGGAAGAATCATAAGACGGTGAGCACAGAGGATGTCGCGGCAGAGCCGTGGACGGAAGATCATTATCAGGATCCGGATCTATGGCAGGCATTGGATGCCTTGGAGGATAAGGATAAGACGGTGATCCTGCTGCGTTATTTTGAAGAATACAAGATCAGTGAGATAGCAGATATTATGGATGAAAAGGTGAGTACGATCAAGAGCCGTCTGTACCGGGGCATCAAGAAGATGCGCATACAGATGGAAAATGATTGGATCTGGGAGGAATAGGCATGGAACAAAAAGATTTGAAGGCATACAAAAAAGATTATGCATCCGTTCATATGAGCCAGGAACAGGTGGAGCAGATGAAAAAAAGGATGCAGCAGGCAAAACTGGAAAAACAGGAGGAAAAGATCATAGATATGGGAAAACGAGGAAATCGTATCTTAAAGATAGGGGCGACGGCAGCGGCGGTAGCCTTAGTATTTGTGGCTTTGCCAAATACATCGGCAAGTGTGGCGCAGGCAATGGAGCAGGTGCCGGTTCTGGGAAATCTGGTGAGTGCGGTCACTTTCCGCGATTATCAGTATGATGATGGCAGGAATACGGCAGATATTGATGAGCCAAAACTTGTGGCAGGCGATACGGACAATGCCGATCTGGCACAGTCTGTGACAGAAGTCAATGCGGAGATCGCAGCGATCAGCGAGCGTTATATCGCAGAGTTTGAAAATAATATGAGCGACCAGGGCTATCAGGATATCACGATCAAACATGAGGTGATCAGCACGACCGATCATTACTTTACCTTGAAACTCATGTGTTACCAGGCGGCGGGCAGTGGATCGGAAGAAGACTATTATTATACGATCGATCTTGCGACCGGACAACGCCTGGCTCTGGCAGACCTTTTCAAAGATGGCACAGATTATGTGACCCCGATCAGTGAAAATATCAAAAAACAGATGCGGGCGCAGATGAAAGCGGACGAGAATGCAACCTATTGGATCGACGACCCGGAGGTGGCAGAGTGGAATTTTGATGCCATTGCTGCTGACCAGTCCTTCTACTTAAATGACAAGGGTAACATTGTGATCTGCTTTAATGAAGGGGATGTCGGACCAATGTCTATGGGCTGCCCTAGTTTTGAGATCCCACACAAGGTGGTTTCTGATATTTTGAAGTAGTGGCGCAGAGGACAAAGAATGGCAGATAAGAGATCAGGTATCTGGCATTTGTCTCAAATAGCGTGACCATGGCAAAGATGCCGAGAAGCGCCAGATGGATCAGACATTCTTCTGAAGTGGAAGGACGTTTCAACAGAAGAAAGGCATGATAGAAACAAAGCAGTAAGGTGCAGATCCAGACAATCTGCGCTATCTGCACATAATAAGTGAAATATTTTCCACCGGTGCCGATGACATAGTCGGCATCGGTATTTTTCATATAGAAGAAGTTTTGTAAAAATATGGAGATTCCATCCGATCTTTGCGGGATATACTCATCAAAATCTGCCCCCTCTTTTCCCCAGCCAAAGGTACCGTTGGAAAAATTGCAGACGGTCTTTCGCAGGGCATGATAGAGATAGCCGGAAAGTCCCATATCCTGCAAACGTTCTTTGAGCATGGTCAGATTGGCTTCTTTCTTTTCATCGTAATCATAGATGGAGGTCGAAAGACGATCATCGGTCTTGCTGTAATTGCCAATGGTTTCTTCGTTGAGCCCCATCATGGCATAGTGGGCAAAGGATTTTTCCACACTTTTATCCGGTGTTATGGCAAGATAGGTCTGTATTCCCTTGTTTGCCAGGGAAGAAAGGGCAAAAAGCGCAAGCAGGCAGACCAAAAG
>CAVGHS010000091.1:0-8495 GCA_963629085.1 bacterium | reverse complement strand
GTTGATTCTTGCTGCTGCGTTGATACGAGCGATCCAAAGCTGACGCATCTGTCTCTTTCTCTGCTTTCTACCAGCATAAGAACTTGTAAGTGCTCTCATAACTGACTGCTTTGCTACACGATACTGCTTAGATCTAGCACCTCTGTAGCCCTTTGCCATCTTTAATACTCTATTATGCTTCTTCTTAGCGTTCATTCCGCCTTTAATTCTTGCCATTTTGATATCCTCCTTAACCTATTTATTAGCAGTAAGGTAAAACCTTCTTCATATTCTTAACATTTGTAGCATCTGTCATTGCTGCTTTTCTAAGATTTCTCTTTCTCTTAGTTGTCTTCTTGGTTAAGATATGGCTCTTGTAAGCTTTATTTCTCTTTAACTTTCCTGTTCCTGTTGTAGAAAAACGCTTTGCAGCTGCTCTTTTTGTCTTAATTTTTGGCATGTTATTTTCCTCCTTAAATTATCTCTTTTCTGCCAACACCATGCTGATGCTTCTGCCTTCTTGCTTTGGTGCTTTCTCCACTACTGCCATATCTTCGACTTCTTTTGCAAAGTCATCTAAGATATGTTTGCTCTGTGCGATATGCGCCATCTCGCGACCGCGGAAACGAAGTGTGATCTTTACCTTATTGCCCTTGGAAAGGAACTTCTTGGCCGCATTGACCTTGGTGTTCAGATCGTTGGTATCAATATTCGGTGACAGGCGAATCTCTTTGACTTCGACTGTCTTCTGCTTCTTCTTCGCTTCTTTTTCCTTGCGTGCAAGTTCGTAACGATACTTACCGTAATCAATGATCTTGCATACCGGTGGCTTAGCATTCGGGGCAATCTTGACGAGATCAAGTTCTGCTTCCTCTGCCAATTTCATTGCTTCTCTTGCTGACATAATGCCAAGCTGTTCTCCGTTTGAACCAATCAGGCGAATCTCTCTGTCTCTGATCTGCTCGTTAATCATTAAATCGCTAATGGTCTTATACCTCCAGATTAAAATAAAAAAGTGGATAGGCAGACTATCCACAATCAAACTCACAACACTTCAAAAAGTCGGAATATAAACGCTGAGTCACCTCTGTGCTCAGGTGAGAGTGGATACTCTACTTTGTTTTCACAACATTGGTACTTTATCACAGATTCCATGGGGCGTCAATACTTTTTTCAGATTTTTCTGCTAAATCCGTACAAGAGGGAAAACGACAGAACTTCTGGCGTCTTCCCCCTTGTCCTTAGACCTTACCTGTTTCTTGTTTTAATTCATCGCAGGCAACTCTGAATATGTTTCCGAATTCACCAGAAGACTCCCTTCTTCTAGTATGCCATATCAGTCGTCCTTGTCCGGAATCTTCGGAACCGGAATACTCGACTACCGCCGATACCTTAAAATACTCATCTAAACCGATTGCTTTGATCCCCTCCTCGGTGCATATTTTAAGTGGTTCCTAAGTATCCTTTAAATACTTGTCTATACTATACCATGCATTTGTATCTTTCGCAAGGCAAAACACTATATATTGTGTTTTCGCACAATTTTATACAATTTATAGACTTCCATCCCGGGCATCCAGAATATATTTTTTTGCGATCTCTGCCACTCCGCTATGGTTATTATCCCGCGTTGTCACCAGATCTGCCTGAGCCTTGATCTCTTCTCTGGCATTGCACATAGCAACACCCAGTCCGGCAGCCTCGATCATGGAAAGATCATTTTCTTCATCCCCCATAGCGATCGTATCTTCGATTGCCACTCCCAGATAGTCTGCCAGCCAGCGCAGACCTGCCCCCTTATTTTGTCCGGCGCCGCAAAATTCATAAAACCAGGGACTGGAGAAAAAGGAAGCAAAGGGATATTGGCTTTTATCTGCCACAGCATCCCTTAAATCTTCCAGAGGTCTGCGGTCTTCATAATCGATCGCCATGACCTTATAGATATCATAGGCATCCAATGCATCAATATCCTCCAGGACCACATAGGGTTCACTCGTCATCTGATAATATTTTTTCGTCGTATCTGTCTCTTCCAAGCAACAGAAGCCGCCTTCATAAAACGCCTGAAAGTATATCCCCATGGAAAGCATCTTTTTTACCAGATGTTTGAGGTCTGCCTTTTCCATAGGATGTGCCGCAAGACAGGCATCCGCCTTTAGATCATAGAAAAAGCAGCCCTGATAACAGAGAAGGTAGCAATGTTCCCTTGGCAGATGTGTTGCCTCAAAGAGCCGTTTGGCTCCCCGGATCGGTCTGCCTGTCGTAAAAGCGATATAATTGCCACTTTCTACGACCTGTCGTAAGATACGCTGGTTTTCCTGACTCACCGTCTTATCCGAACAAAGCAGGGTCTCGTCAAAATCCAAAAATAAAATCTTAGGCTTCATGTTCTTCTTCATCAAAGGCCCAGATTGGTATAAAGCGTCTGCCTTTCCAAACTGCGGTCTCCTCCTTTGCTCCTTCCATTGCCTCTCGGCAGAATGTCATCTGTGCACCGACAGCCTGCTTACCGCGTCGGCTCATCTTTGCATATGTACCATCGGAAAGCATGGCATATGCCTTTAAATTATCGCGCAGCAGTACATCTAAGATATGCTTGATCCTGCCCTTGATCTCATCATCTTCCACCGGAAATACGATCTCTACGCGGCGATCCAGATTTCTAGGCATCCAATCCGCACTGCCCATATAAATATCTTCCTGTCCATTATTATAGAAGTAAAAGATACGGCTATGTTCCAGGAAAGTACCTACGATAGATGTCACATGGATACCTTCACTGACTCCCGGAATACCGGTACGCAGACAACAGATCCCACGGATCACCAGATAGATTTCTACACCCGCGGCTGATGCCTCATATAATTTTTCAATGATCTGCCGGTCGCATAAAGAATTCATCTTGGCAACGATATATGCCTCTTTTCCTTCCTTGGCATGGGCGATCTCCCGGTCGATCAGGGTCATAAAACGGTCACGCAGCCAGATCGGTGCCACGACCAGTTTATTCCAGCGTGCCGGCTCCGAATAACCGGATAACATATTAAAGACTGCCGTCGCATCTTCTCCATAATTTTCATTGCAGGTAAAAATGCCACAATCCGTATAAAGTTTGGCTGTCGAGTCATTGTAGTTACCGGTGCCCAGATGCACATAACGCGTGATGGCATCTTCTTCCCGACGGACGACAAGTGCGATCTTACAATGGGTCTTTAAGCCCACCAGTCCATAGATGACATGGCAGCCTGCCTTCTCTAACTTTTGCGCCCAGACAATATTGTTTTCCTCGTCAAAACGAGCCTTTAATTCTACTAATACCGTGACCTGCTTTCCATTTTCTGCCGCCTTGGCAAGGGCTGCAATGATCGGCGAATTGCCACTGACACGATAGAGGGTCTGCTTGATGGCAAGCACATCCGGATCCACTGCCGCCTGTTTGATAAAATCGACGACCGGATCAAAGGTCTCATATGGATGGGTCAGGAAAATATCTCCTTTTTTGATCTCATCAAAAATATTTTCTCCCGGAAGGATCCTTGGATTTCTCTGTGGTACAAAAGGTTTTTCCCGCAGATCATCACAACCGGAAAGTCCATACATCTTCATCAAAAAGGTAAGGTCCAGAGGTCCTGCGATCTCATAGACATCCTTTCCGCTGACAGCCAGTTTCTCCTTTAAGACCTGCAAAAGACGCTTATCCGCCTTGTGTTCGATCTCCAGACGGATCACCTCGCCCCACTGTCTTTTGACCAGCTGCTTTTGGATCTCTTTTAAAAGATCACTTGCCTCGTCCTCATCAAAAGACAAATCGGCATTTCGCATGATACGATAAGGATAAGCACACACGACATCATAGTTCAAAAAGAGTTGTGCCATATTCTTTTCAATGACCTGCTCCAATAAAGTAAAGGTATAGCGATCGTCCTCGCCCGGAATCGGCACCAGACGCGGCAGCACGGATGGCACCTGAACCGTGGCAAATTCCAATTCCTGCTTACTTCCCTGCTGTAATTTGGAATCCGGATGCTTTGACTTGATCAGTGCTGCAATATTCAAAGATTTGTTGCGCACCAGAGGAAACGGTCGGGAAGCATCTACCGCCATAGGTGTCAGCACCGGATAGACATGTTCCATAAAATATTTGTCTACATAGGCTGCCTGCTTGTCGTTCAAATCCTCATAGGCGCCTATGATCCGAATGCCTTCCTTGCGCAGGATCGGCATCAGGGAACGATTGTAGGTATTGTACTGCTTCTCTACGAGTGCATGAACTTCTTTGCCTATAGCGCGCAACTGCTCCGTCGGATCCATACCGGCAATATCTTTTTTGCTATAGCCTGCATGTTCCATATCCTTTAAAGAAGCAACACGCACCATAAAAAACTCATCCAGATTGGAAGATGTGATACTGACAAATTTCAGCCGATCTAAGATCGGGATCTCCTTATCCTTTGCCTCGTTCAGTACACGGTGCTCGAATTTGAGCCAACTCAATTCCCGGTTGTCATAATATTTAGGATTTTTGAATTCTTCTGCCTTACTCATTTTTTGATCCCCCTCTATTCAAAGACACGCAATTCCCGCAAGATCGGCCGGATGGAAAATACACTTTCAAAGAAATCTGCCTTTTCTTCAAACATGCCCTTTTCCAGTGCAATGGAATCCGTCGCCTCAATGGTGATGTGCAAACGATTCCCCCGGACTGCCATCTTGATGTTCTTAAACTTCTGCCTGTGGCTGCGGTCAAGTGCATTCGCCACTTTTAAGATAGCAAGCAGTTTGACAATGGTCATATACTCATCCACACTAAAACGATCTGCCATGCTGTCATAGGATTCCAGATCTTTGCG
Source organism: bacterium (assembly GCA_963629085.1). Taxonomy (GTDB): domain Bacteria; phylum Bacillota; class Clostridia; order Lachnospirales; family Lachnospiraceae; genus Pararoseburia. The sequence continues at coordinate 3,666 of CAVGHS010000091.1, read as the reverse complement.
GTTTAGAGATACGACCGTAGCCACCATCTCGCGCTCCTTATGGGATAATCCTAAGATCTCCGATGACATAATAATGATATAGGAACAGTCTGACGCATCGGAAATGCTGATATATTTACCGCAGTCATGCAAGATCGCTACCAGACGCATCAAAAGCCTCTGCCTTTTGTCCAGCCCGTGAAATTTCTTTGTCACATCAAAGATCTGGGTCGAGATCTTATCCAGTGCTTTTAAGTGTGGCTGGTAACTGCCGTAACGCTTGGCGATCGACCAAGCCGCAGATATAATGTCCTGATCAAAGTCATGCTCCACCTGCAAGTAGTGCTTTGGTGCACAATAATGATATGCCATACCGTCATTGACAGATACGCCCGGTACATAGACATATTTTGCCGGCAGTTTTTCCGCGATGGCATGATGCAGCATCAAAAACGGTTCGATCAGTTCTTCATGATCGTTTAAAACATCAAATTCACGGATGATGCCCTGCAAGGTCTTATCCCGCATATTGCCCAAGAGTTCCATATAATGTTCCATCTTGATCGGTTCCCTTGTCGCGTCATCTACCGCATGCTCCATCAGCGTCGATACATGGTCTCCCAGTATGATCAGATATTTTAACTTGACATCCTGCATATGCATAGTGACAAAAGCATCCAGTTCCTTATACATCATCTGGGCGATCTGCTCTTTATGGTTGGTCATATAGGATAAACGCTTCATATTTTCACTCATGGTGACCGTTCCCAAGCCGATATGCTGTGTCGTCCGGACCTTTCCATGATAAAAAAGGGTGATCTGCAAACTGGCACCGCCGATATCCACGATCGCCGCGCTCTCCGATACCATGGTATCAAAATTATCCTGGGATGCTACCGCACGGTAACTCATAAACCTATGCTCCGAATTGCTGAGTGCCAGCACTTTCATCCCCGTACGCAATTTGATCTGCTCTATGGCAAAAAGGCGGTTGTCCGCCGCCGTAAAGGTAGAGCCGGCATAGACCTGATACTCCTCTGTCAGCCGATACATGGCAAGGGTGCGCTTCATGTCTTCCAGCACATTACAGATCCGATCTACGGTCTCCTTTTTCAACTGACCGCTGGCATAGATATCCTGCGCCGTATCGATCGGCGTCCGCAGACACTCCAATTCCTTCAATCGTTTCTTTTGTGTGATCTGAAATACCTTCAGAATAATCTCATAAGATCCAATATAAATCGATGCATATAACTTCATGATATCCCCCTTTGCATAATCTCTACCTTAACACAGCCATGTAAAATCCCCATAAAATCTTTGAAAAGATCTAGTTTTCTTTTGTAAAAGACTGGTAATTTCCCAAAATACGGAAAGAAGATGTCTCCTCCTTCAAGCCCCGCAAAGCATTGACAACCGCTTCCTGTCTCAGATTCCCCTCAAAATCGATAAAGAACTGGTAGCCCCAGGATCCGCCCTTGCTCGGACGGGATTCGATACGGGTCAGGTTGATGCCGTTAAAAATAAAATGTGACATGATGCGATACAAGGCACCTGCCTCATCATCCGGCAATGCAAAACACAGACTGACCTTATCCGCAGATTGCAGATAGGTCTTATCCTTTGCCACAATGATAAAGCGGGTCTCATTTTCTTTATTATCCTGAATGACCTGATCTAAAACATCCAGATCATATATATCTGCATTATGCAGCCCCGCAATGGCCGCCTGATTCTTCAATCCGTCCTCTTGGACTTTCTGGGCTGCAAGGGCTGTATTTTTCAGAGCCTTGCGTTCCATCTTTGCGTGGTCATCCAGATAGTCCGCACACTGCATCAGCGCCTGCGGATGGGAATAAACCACGGTGATGTCCTCGATCTTTGCTCCCTTGACGCCTAACAGTGCATGGTCGATCTTAATGATCTGCTCGCCTACGATCGTCACATCATATTCCATCAAAAGATCATAATTTTCTGCCACAATACCGGCAGATGAATTTTCGATCGGGAGTACCGCATAATCTACGCGTCCGCTCTGGATCGCCTCCATGGCATCCCGCCAGGTCGCCACTGCCTGTCCCGGACAATCCTTGCCAAAGAACTGTTGCATCGCCATCTGGGCATATGCCCCTTCGACTCCCTGATAAACGATCCGCTTATCCTTGGCATCCAAGGCATCGATCGCACGAAATCCCAATGGTTCGATCTGTCCTGCTTCCGCTAACATCTGATATTGTTTTTTGCGGCTGGTCGACATGATCTGTTCAAAAAGTTCGACTACGCCCTGTTTTAAAAATTCATCCGGCACCAGTCCCGCTAAGGTCTTTAATTTGTCATCCTCGCGCGCCTTGTCATAGACATTTTTATGGTTGGCGATCTTGTACTCTGCCACTTCTGCAGCAAGTCCCATTCTCTCTTCATACAACGATACGATCTGACGGTCGATCGCGTCAATATCACATCGGATCTCACTTAAATCTTTCATGTAATTCCTCTCATAATCATCTCTTTTTGTTTGTCATCCTATGCCGTAAAATCGAAGAAGGATAACTGGTTGGATTCCGGCAGATCCGAAATAATATCCAGATCGGATAATAGTTCAATGATCGATTTACTTACCTTGCCGCGCTCCCGCAGATCATCCTTGGATAAGAACTTTCCACCGCTGGCTGCAATGGCAAGCGACTCTGCCGCCTTGTCTCCCATGCCGTCAATCGAGTTGAACGGCGGTAACAATTTACCGTCGACGATCTGGAAATATCTGGCATCCGACTTATACAGATCCAGTGGCAGAAATTCAAAACCACGCGCATACATTTCCTGTACGATACGCATATCGCGGAGGGTTCCTTCTTCTTTTGCCGACATCTTTTCTTTTTTCTTGTATTCCGCAATATAAAATTCCAGTTTATCCTTTCCCTGACACATGAGTTCATAACTGAAGGATGTCGCACGGATACTAAAGAAAGCCGCGTAGTAAGCCAGCGGATAAAATACCTTACAGTAAGCAATACGCCATGCCATCATAACGTATGCCGCCGCATGCGCCTTCGGGAACATGTATTTGATCTTTTCACAGGACCAGGTGTACCACTCCGGCACGCCATGATCCAGCATATCCTGTTTCCACTCCGGCCACTGCTTGCATTTGCCCTTGGCAATGATACCCTTTCGGGTCTTTTCCATGATATCAAAGGCTTCCGCACTGTCCAGTCCCATATGGATCAGATAGGTCATGATGTCATCACGCGTACAGATACAGGTAGAAATCGTTGCCGTTCCGTTTTCGATCAAAGTCTGCGCATTGCCCAGCCATACGTCCGTACCATGGGACAGCCCGGAGATACGGATCAGGTCGGTAAACTCCTGCGGCTTTGCATCCCGGAGCATCCCCATAGCAAAATCGGTGCCAAACTCCGGAATCCCCAGCGTCCCCATCGGACAGCCATTCAGTTCCTCCGGTGTAACCCCAAGAGCCTGGGTATTTTTAAAGAGTGACATGACCGTCTTATCATCCAAAGGGATCTCCTGTGCATGCAGGCCTGTCAGATCTTCCAACATACGGATCATGGTCGGATCATCATGTCCCAGAATATCCAGTTTCAAAAGGTTGGCATCAATGGAGTGATAATCAAAGTGGGTCGTAATGATGTCCGACGTCATATCGTTTGCCGGGTGCTGGACCGG
>CAVGHS010000090.1:0-8502 GCA_963629085.1 bacterium | reverse complement strand
TCCTATCAGATAGCGGGAATTATGCTGATTATTGCCACGGTTGGATTCAAGCTGATGTATTTTTATCAGAAGAATCTGACGCAGCGTCAGGAGGCAAAGCAGGAAAGCCTTGCTGAGGAAGAGAGCCAGTCGGTATCGGGCACGGTAGAGCCAAAGTCATCGACCGTGGATATGGAAGCATTGCAAAAGGAGCGATATGAGGCAGGTCTTTTAGAACAGGATGCGCAGCAGACAGCCGAACAGAATGTGATCGAGCAGGTGGCAGAGACATCCGCGATCACCTTACATTTTCCGGACGAATTGACCTGGCCGGTCGATGGCAAGGTGCTGATCGGCTACAGTATGGATCAGACGGTGTATTTTAAGACATTACAGCAATACCAGTGCAACCCGGCACTGATCATTGGAGCAGAGGTCAACGACGAAGTCGTCAGCGCCTGTGCAGGCAAGATCACATCCATTTTAAATGATGCAAAAACGGGAACGACAGTAACAATGGACTTGGGAGATGGTTACGAGGCTGTTTATGGACAGTTGAAAGAGATTCCGGTCGCAACAGGAGAGTATGTTGCAGCAGGCCAGTGCATAGGATATATCAGCCAGCCATCAAAATATTATTCAGCAGAAGGAGCAAACCTGTATTTTGAGTTGCGAAAGGATGGAAACCCTGTAAATCCGCAGGATTTTTTGCAACAATAAGAAAAATTCGGTAATAGATTTTTCAAAATGACAGGTTTATAATGGGCGTATGAATATCAGTCTTTATATGCAAGAGGTTCAAAATTGGATAAAAGAGATTCAGTCTGACCGGGGCAGAGACCTTAAGCGACTTATGGAGAACTGCGATAAGATTGAAGAATACGGACGTAAGATACACGACGATGCATTGATAGGTTTTGCCTGCTTTTCCAGGGGCGAGACCTATTATTTAATGAATGACACCAGAAATTTTTATATCCAGATGACAGCCTGTATTCCTTCCATGGAAAAGATCGGGGAGTGGGGCTATGTCGTGATGGCAAACAATATGCTGGGCATCATGTCGCTAAATCGCGGCAATGCGCCTTATGCCATGGACTATTACCTAAGGGCACTTTCCTATTGTGAAAGGTATGGGCTGCCAAATCTGGAATGGATCGTACATATGAATATCGGCGCCCTGTATCTGAATATCCGTGAGTATAAAAAGGCATTGGATCATTTGGAGAGTGGTTATCACTATATCATCGTGAATCCGACTATGCCCGGTTACATAGAGCATCTGACGGCAGCCTATCTCAACATTGCCAAGGCATATCTTTGCATGGGCAGGGAAGAGGCAGGCCAGGAAATGTTTGCGACCGTGGCGCGCTACAATGACAAGATCGAAAAGGAATGCAAGCCATATTTACAAAATGTAGATGGGCTTGTTGTGTCATGTTTTCAAGCGCGCTTTTATTATGAAAAAAAACAGGAAGAAGCCCTGACGCGTGAGATCACAAGGATCGGAGATTATCTGAAAGAAGAAGTGCCGATCATGGATGTTTACGACGACCTCTATGAGTATATGCGCATGCTCTTGGATGGCAAGCGTTATGAGGATTTTAAGACCTGTTATTTTGTGGTCGAGGAACTGACCAGACAGACCAATATCCGTAATCTGGAGAAAAAACTGCTGACGCTTTTGATCCGTTACTATAAAGCCATAGATGACCGGGATCATTTCCAGAAGGCAACGGTGACTTATTATGAGTTGTCCGAGGAGATGGAAAAGGAAAACAGCCTCATGGTGGCGAGCATGATTAATATGCGCAATTCCCTCAACAATCTGGCACAGATTAACTGGGAAATGGAGCAGGAAAATATTGCCCTGCACCGCAAGTCAGAGACAGATCCTCTGACCGGACTTTACAACCGCTACAAGTTAAACGAATACGGAGAAGATGCCTTTATCCGTGCCCGCGAGCAGCAGACACCGCTTGGCATCGAGATCTTAGATATCGATTATTTCAAAGAATACAATGACAATTACGGTCATCAGGCAGGAGACGAGGCACTCAAGATGGTGTCTCACATGATCATGCAGATGCAGAATCAGGGCGATGTCTTCTGTTCCCGCTATGGAGGGGATGAGTTTGTCCTCATTTATTCCGGGATGTCAGAAGAAGAAACCTATCAGTGGGCGGAACATCTAAAACAGATGATCCTGCGTCAGGCGGTGGAACATAAATATTCCAAGGCGGCAGATGTTCTGACTATTTCACAGGGGATCTGCTGGGGTATTCCGGTAGAGGGCAATAAGGTCTGGGACTATCTGCATGCAGCAGATGAACTCCTCTATCAGGTAAAAAAAGTTTCCAGAAACAGCATCCGTCTGGGATATCTGGGAGATGTAGAGAGGTTTGCCAATCATGACTGATAAACAGCATTTTACCTACATACTCCGGTGTAGCGATGACTCTCTCTATACAGGTTATACGACCGATCTGGTAAAGCGCCTGCAAACGCACAATGCGGGAAAGGGTGCCAAATATACAAAAGCCCGTCTTCCGGTGGAAATGGTCTACCATGAGGAATATGCCACAAAGGAAGAGGCAATGCGCCGGGAAGCGGCGATCAAGAAATTAACGCGAAAGCAGAAAATAGAATTGATCAAGAATCACACAAATACGAAAGGGATAAAGGCATGAAGACGATCAAACAAATCTTTTTTACAGATGTGAAAAATCTGGCAAAGAATCTGTTTGCCCTGATTATCGCCATTGGTGTATGTTTTTTGCCTGCGCTTTATGCATGGTTCAATATCTATTCCAACTGGGATCCATACGGCAATACCGGCAATCTACAGTTAGCGGCTGTCAATCTGGATCAGGGTTATACGGACGATGACGGGGAGTTCAAGAATACCGGTGAAGACATCATGGACGAACTGGCAGACAACGATAAGGTTGACTGGCAGTTTGTGGATTCCGCGGAGGAAGCCATCGAAGGTGTGGAATCCGGTAAATACTATGCGGCACTCGTTGTGCAAAAAGATTTTACATACAATATGTACAATATGTTCGTAGAGACCACGGAGGAACCTACCCTGATCTTTTACCAGAACCAGAAAAAGAATCCGGTGGCGACCAAGATCTCTGATACCATCGTTACGACCGTACAGAGCAACATCAACGAAGAGTTTGTAAAGGTCATGACAAAGACCATCTTTGAAGATGTCAATGATATGTATGACGACATCGAAGAAGAAGGCGGTGTGGATGCCTTTATTGAAAAATTAGAGAAGTTGAATGACAATCTGATTGATTATCAGAATACGATCGACAAGGTCATCAGTGGAAATGCGGTATTATCCTCAAATATTGCAAATGCCACAGATGATGTGAGCGATCTGGAGGGCAAGACCAAGGAATCCGCAGGAAGTCTGGCAGAGGCGAACGATTCCATCCAGCAGAGCCAGAATACCTTAAATACTTACAAAGACCAGATGAACCTGACCGTAGATACCATGCTTACCATGTTAAACAACATGGAAAATCAATTAAAGCAGGCGCAGATCAGCGGAGACGTTGACCAGATGGCAGATGCCTGCTCCCAGACCTTAAAAGACACCAACCAGTTAAATAAGGATATCAATGCCATCAGCCAGTCCATTGCAGATGAAAATGGAAATACGGATGTGGTCAATACCTTGCAGCAGTTATCCGATGCTGTCGATGCCCTGCAGAAAATATTAGAGCAGGCAGATCTGGACGGACAGTATGATTCAACCGCACAGCAGATCAAGGATGCCGAGGCGACCATGATCTCTGATATTGACAAGGCAATCTCAAATATCACATCGACCAGAAATACCATCAACAACCAATTGGTACCGCAGCTCAATACCTGCGTGGATAACTTAGAAGACGTGATCGGTAATGCAAGCACGGTCATGAACAATATGAGCGGCGTGCTCAACTCTATGGGAAATGTCTTTGGTTCTTTGCAGACGACCATTTCTACTTCGGATAAGAGTCTGGAAAAGACCAAAGAAGCTTTATCCAAGATCAGCACCAGACTGACCAAGGCGATCGACAAGGCAAAGAGTGTGGAAGATGACGAGCGTGTGCAGGCGCTGGTAGATACACTGACCGGTGATCCGGATATGTACGGCGAATTCTTCTCCGAGCCGGTAGAGATCGAGTCCGTTGCCGTTTATCCGATCGAAAACTATGGTTCTGCCGTGGCACCATTCTATACGGTCTTGTCCGTATGGGTAGGCGTTATCATCATGGTAGCCATTGTCAAGGTAAAGGTATCAAAATCAAAATATCCGGACGCGACACCGACACAACTCTTCTTTGGAAGAGGCATGTTCTTTATTGCCATGGGGCAGGTACAGACCCTGATCACAGTATTGGGAGATCTTTTCATCTTAAAGATCCAGTGCATCCATCCGCTTTTGTTCTGGGTGGTCGGCGCACTGACCAGTCTGACTTTTACCCTTTTGATCTATGCACTGGTCTACTCCTTTGGCGATGTGGGTAAAGCCATTGCCGTTGTTATCCTGGTGTTGCAGATCGCCGGAAGTAGCGGAACTTATCCGATCGAACTTTTGCCGGAATTTTTCCAGAAGGTATATATCTTCTTCCCATTCCCATACGCGATCAACGCTATGCGTGAATGTATCTGTGGATTGTACGAAGCGGATATTGTAGTTTATCTGCTCAAGTTACTGACCTTCTTAGGTGTAGGTCTTGTCATCGGACTTTTGATCCGAATCCCATTCGAGGGGCTCAACCATTACATGGAAAAGCGTCTGGAAGATACGGAAATGATGTAAGGAGGTAGGACTGTGGCAGAAAAACGAGAATACAAAGAGATGTATGAAAAGTTCATCAATTATGAACAGGATCTGCATCTGCAAAATCAAAAGAGAATCCGTATTGGTCTCAAAGTCAACATCATATTACCACTCTTCTTTCTGATCATGAGTTTTGCTATTTCAGAGGGGAAATTAGTCTTTTTGGTCCTTTGGATCCTTTCCCTCTTTGGCATAGCCTTCTATCTGATCTATGTGGAGTACTGTGATTACAAGATGATGGAACAGATGAAAGAGTTTGGCGTGGACGTGGAGGAACTGCATGACGATACCAGTCTGATCGGCGAAGGTGTGCAGCAGGCAGAGAGCAACATCAGCGAAAAATTAGATTATGTCGATGATCGTATCGATGAAGGTAAGCAAAAGATAGAGGCTGAAAAACAGAGGATCGGCGCCGAGATTGAAGAGCGCAAGGAGCAGCTCAAAGAGGCAGTGATCCAAAAGATCAGTTTGGACGATAAAAATACAGATGAAAAGGAGGACGAATAAGATGATGAACATTATTCGGATTTTTACCTCCGATGCAAAGAGACTTGCGACCAATGTCGTAGCCGTTGTTATGTTGATCGGTCTGGCGGTCATCCCGAGTTTGTATGCATGGTTCAATATCATGTCAAACTGGGATCCCTATGGAGAGACTTCTACAGCCAACCTGAATGTCGTGGTTGCCAGTTGTGACCAGGGCACAGAGATCGAGGGCGTGGAATTAAACGTCGGCAATATGGTCATCAGTAACTTAAAAGAAAATAAGACCATCGGCTGGGTCTTTGTAGATACCGAGGAAGAAGCCGTGGATGGCGTACAGAGTGGTGATTACTATGCGGCTCTGGTCATTGACGAGTCATTTTCGGAGGATTTGATCAGTTTCCTGGGCGGAGACATCGAGAATCCAAAGATCACCTATTATGAAAATGAGAAAAAGAATGCGATTGCACCAAAGATCACCGGTAAGGTAAAGACGACCGTGCAGGAAGAAATCGACAGTGCCTTCGTATCGACTATGGCACAGGCACTCCTTAGCATGAGTGAGTATGTCGTGACTGACAATAGCGGCAATGGTGGCAACTTTACCAATGCCGTCCGGGATAAATTGGATGATATGGACGCAGATCTGAATACCTATATCACCATTGTGGATTCCTATATTGCCATCATTGACTCGGCAAACAGCCTGATGGATGCGACCAATGCCGTGACCGACCAGTTGGATTCCATTATGGAGACCGGACGGAGCATGGCAAACAGTGCAGATGCAGCAGCGGACGCGGCAAATGGCAGCATTGATACCGTTTCCGATATGGTGACGGTCAACTTAGATGATGTCCTAAAGCAGATTGATAACATGGCAAATGCCGTGGATGACGTCCTTAATAAGGTAGATAACACAAGCAATGGCATGTCGGACCAGATCGACTCCATCAAACTTGCAGTCGAGGCATTACAGACGAGTTTCAACAGTGCCATGGATAATGTCAATATGAATTCGACCATTACCCAGCAAAAAGATGCGGTCAATGCAGACTTTGATAAGATAGAAGCAGATCTGGATACGTTAAAGACAGCGTCGGATAAGACCTCCGCAGATTCCAAGGCGATCTCTGACTCTCTGCATGCAGATTTTGATGCCTGCAAAAAGAGTGTGGAAGCCTTAAGGACGACATACAAAGATACGGTAGATCCGCAGTTGAACTCTACCATGAACTCCATCCAGTCTTCGATCAGCGAGATCCAGAAGATCTTAAACTTCTCCAGTGACAGCATCAAGGATGTTTCATCTGCTCTGGATTCTTATCCGGATATGATGTCCTTTGGTAAGGATAAACTGGTAGCGACCAGGGACGATGCGATCGAGATGGAAGGCAAGTTGCAGGATCTGATTGCAGATATGGATGATATCGAGTCAAACGACCAGTACAATATTTTGATGTCACTGATCGAGTCTGATCCGGATCTGATCGCAGACTTTATTTCCAGCCCGGTCAATCTGGATCAGGAGCCGATCTATGCGATGGCAAACAATGGATCTGCGACCGCACCATTCTATGTGATCCTATCCATCTGGTTTGGTGCCTTGATCCTGATCGCCATCATGCATACCGGACTTAAGACCAATCCGGGATGCCGCAATTTACGAAACTGGCAGAAGTTCTTCGGAAGATACATTGTATTCTATCTGATGGGACAGTTGCAGACCATTATTACGGTTTTGGGATGTATCCTCTATGTAGGTATCCAGTGTGACCATCCGTTTATGTTCTGGTTTGCTGCATCCTTTACCAGTTTTACCTTTACACTCTTTATGTACTCTCTGGCATATGCCTTTGGCAATGTCGGCGAGGCAGCAGCAGTTGTACTTATGGTTATCCAGGTTGCAGGAAGTGGCGGTACCTTCCCGGTAGAAGTATTGCCAAAGGTATTCCAGTATCTCTACAAGTATATGCCGTTTGCACACGGCATGAATGCTATCCGTGAGGCGATCGCCGGAACCCATGGCAATGACTACTGGATGTATCTGACAGAAATGACAGCCTATATCGGTGTAGCCCTGCTCTTTGGTCTGGTCATCAGTATTCCTTGCAAGAAACTGAATGAAAAGATCGAAGAAAGCAAGGAGCGTACAGACCTTTTGGTATAATGACAAATAGAAGATGATTTATGGAAGGCGGTGCCCGGTGGCATCGTCTTCTTTTTGTTTATAGGTCATAAAATGCTTTACAAAATGCCTGTTCCATGCTAAATTGATAATGGTTATTGATTTAAGAGAGGCACAGAAAGGATAGCGATATGAAAACTCTCAATTATAGCAGGCAAAGAGAAGCCATATATAATTATCTGCTTTCTACCAAGAAGCATCCTACCGCAGAGACCATATTTCAAGCGGTTCAGCAGGATTATCCAAAGATCAGTCTGGCGACCGTATATCGAAATCTGACGGTCTTAGAGGAAACCGGACAGGTGCAGCGCATCCCATGTAATGATGCCAAAGATCACTACGATGCCAATACAGCAGAGCATCCCCACTTTATATGCAATTACTGTCAGTCTGTTTTGGATCTGGAAATGGATAATCTGGAATTTCTGCACACCCTTGCAAATCAAGGATTTGACGGAGAGATCGAGCAGAGTCAGGTGGTTTTCTTCGGGAAATGCCCTGTTTGTAAAGCAAAAGAAAAAAATAATAATAATTCCTAATTTCCTATTGACAAGCCATCCGGCAGATGTTATATTAAGATCACCGAAAGGGAAACAATAAGTTATTAAGAAAATCAATCATAAGTAAAGAAAAGGAGAAACGATTATGGCAAAGTATGTATGTAGTGTATGTGGATATGTGTATGAAGGCGAGCAGCCACCGGAGGAGTGCCCGGTATGTCACGTAGGCGCTGACAAGTTCAAGGAAGTAAAGGAAGGCGAGGAACTGACACTTGCTGCTGAGCATGAGTATGGTGTATATGCCAAGACCGTAAAGAACAACGACGCGATCAGCGAAGAGGACAAGAAGTACATCTTCGATCAGTTAAAGGCAAACTTCGAGGGAGAATGTTCTGAGGTTGGTATGTATCTTTGCATGGCTCGTATCGCTCATCGCGAGGGTTATCCGGAGATCGGCCTTTACTGGGAGAAGGCAGCATACGAAGAAGCAGAGCACGCTGCAAAGT
>CAVGHS010000089.1:0-8597 GCA_963629085.1 bacterium | reverse complement strand
AAACAACTGCGCGAGATTTACTCCGAACGTACATCTTCCCGCATTTTCAGCAATTATCAACCTTGTAAACTTTTTGGTGACGATATTCGCATCAAGAAAAAAATATCCAATAAATCATAACAAACAAAGGAGTAAAAGATTCATGCCAAACGAAGAAATCTGCTTAAAAGAAAGCACACCTGTAGGTACTTTGGGTATCATCCCACTGGAGAGTTGTAAGGAACTCGGTGCCAAAGTCAACAATTACCTGGTAAATTGGAGACAGGATCGCGATGCTGAGCATTACGACCACATCACACTTGCCGGATACAAGAGTGATTCTTACATTGTAAAGGCTGCTGTTCCGAGATTCGGTTCCGGCGAAGCCAAGGGTTCCATCTTACAGTCTGTCCGTGGCTTAGACGTATTTTTGATCGTTGACGTAACCAACTACAGCCTGACCTACTCTCTCTGTGGTCAGACCAATCATATGTCACCAGATGACCATTATTCTGACTTAAAGCGTATCATCGCTGCTATCGAAGGAAAGGCAAAGAGAATTACGGTTATCATGCCATTCCTCTATGAGAGCCGTCAGCATAAGCGTTCTTCCCGTGAGTCCCTCGACTGTGCTATTGCGTTGCAGGAACTGATCAGCATGGGTGTTGACAATATCATTACCTTTGACGCGCATGATCCTCGTGTGCAGAATGCTATCCCGCTTCATGGTTTTGAGACGGTACAGCCTGCATACCAGTTCATCAAGAATATCTTAAAGAACGTAAAAGATATCCAGATCGACAACGATCATCTGATGATCATCAGCCCGGATGAAGGCGGTACCAACCGTGCTGTTTATATGGCAGGCGTGCTTGGCGTAGATATGGGTATGTTCTACAAGAGACGTGATTACAGCAAGATTGTAGACGGACGCAATCCTATCGTTGCTCATGAGTTCTTAGGAACTTCCGTAGAAGGAAAGGATGTCATCATCGTGGATGATATGATCTCTTCCGGTGAGAGTATGATCGATGTAGCAACCGAATTAAAGAAGCGTAAAGCAAAGAGAATCTTCGTTGTGGCAACCTTTGGTCTTTTCACCAATGGTCTGGAGAAATTCGATGAAGCCGTAGAAAAGGGCATCATCTACCGTGTCGTAACCACCAACCTGACCTATCAGACACCGGAACTTCTGAGCCGTCCTTACTATATCAACTGCGATATGAGCAAATACATCGCTTATATCATTGATACCTTAAACCATGACTGCTCTATCTCCGGTCTACTGGATCCATACGAGCGTATCCATAAGGTCGTAAACAAATACAACAACGGCGAACTGTAAGATCCGTTGTTATAAGGTAAAGAAAGACGCATCCCGAATTTGGGATGCGTCCTTTTTGTCTGTCTTTATTTTCTTTTAATTCTGTGAAGCCTCATCATCTGCTTCCTGTGCATCCTCATCCGGCTGCTCTGCACTTCCCGGCGTATCAGATACATAGTTAGGATCTACCACCGTGAATTCATTGGACTCACGGAAGATCGTATTGCTGGATCCCACCTGACATACGGTGATAGTGTCTCCATTTTGTACCGCAGATGCCTTGATGGTCAGACACTGACCGCTCTCATAATTGGTCGTGACCTTTTCTCCATTGACATAGACCTTACTCCACTTGGTAAAGTTGGAACCATAAATGTGCAACTTGCCATCAAAGAAGTATGCACGGTCAATCACAACATCAGAAACACCCATTTCCAGATCACTGGCCGGATATTTGTCCACACCATTATAAGCGTAGCGCTTTCCGTATAAGATATCATACTGCAAGGCTTCCAGATCGGTCATATATTCCGGTGTTCCGGCTTTGACACCGGCTGCCATCTTGCTCTGATGATAATTGGTCATCGTACCTTCATGGATGCCCAGACGGTTGAGATATTCAGAAACCAACTGATAAGAAGTCAGATCCTGATCCTCTTTGGACATACCAAAGTTGTTCCATGTGAAGTATTTGGTCTGGAAAAGATCTCCGGTAGCCACTTCACTCTCGGTCAAGCCCATGGTCGGCAGATGATCGCCAAACATGATGACCAGGGTATCTTCATCACGTTTATCCAACTCTTCAATATAAGACTGGATAAACTCATCTACGTTGTGGATCTGATTGATGTAATATTCCCAGGCATAGGTCTGTTCCTGGGTCTTGCCCTCACAGGTAACGCCAATGGCAGGATTTTCGATCACCTTGTAGGTCGGATAGTCGCCATGTGCCTCTACCGTAATGGTATAGACGAAATCCGGTCCCTCGGTAGAATCCATTGCCTCGGTAGTAGCAGGTGTCAAAATATCATCTGTCGGCCAGGATCCCAACGGTGTATAATCAGTAATATCCAGCATTTCCTTACTCTGGAAAGTATCAAATCCCATCATGGAGAAAGCGTTGGCACGGCTGTAGAAATTACCGCCGTTATTGTGTACGACATGACTGCTATAGCCAAGGTTGCGCAGGTCTCCCGCAAAACTTTCACAATCCGTTTTCTTTAAAATGGTCTTTTGCGGATATTCTCCCGGTCCGAAGAACTGGCAGGACATACCCGTCAGGACTTCAAATTCGGAGTTACAGGTACCGGCACCAACAACCGGTACGGTCAGATGCCCGGTCGAGAAATTCTGCTCCAGATAATGCACATATGGAATCGGATCTTCGGATGTCTTGATAAAGTTTGCCTCACTGACATCATAGAAAGACTCCAGAAGGATAACGACGATATTCGGTCGATCTTCTTCCTTGATCGTGGACTCGCCCTGATCAGTCTCATCTACGATCGCAGAAATAGACTCCTGATCGTAGTTCTTTGGCTCAGACATGCCGCGGTTAAAAATACTGGTAGAAAATCCGTACAGATAGCCATAATCCAAATAACCCTGTGCCAAGTTACCAAAGTAAGTAGACAGAACACCCTGTCCCTGTAAAGCAGAAGTCGTCACCGGAACGCTGGCAAAACAGCCCACGATAAAAAGTAACTTGACCCAATACGGAAAACGAGGTTTTAACTTTTTACCTTTGATAAAGATGCGAACCATCCAAAGTGCATATAATAAGAGTGCCGCAACGGCAATGGCAGCCTGCTGTGAGGTAAAATAATTGGTGTTCTGCATGGTAAGCAGGTCACCGATCATGGAAATATCTGTAAATCCAAATGGTGTTACACGATTGAGCAGGATGATGCAGTTGGTGATACCCAGTGCAACGAATACGGCACTGATACACATACGCATAAAGGTCTGTCTGCTGATAAGGTAACAAAGAGAATAACATACAAAGATCAGATAGGAGTTATACAGATAGGCTCCGGTATGATTGGTAACAAATCCCCACGCTTCTATAAAAGAGTGACGGGACAACCATTCCATGACAAAACACATGATCAAAGATAAGGGGATGTGTTCGATCAGAGAATAGCGGTTCAACCAATCATTTATCTTTTGTAAGCGTTCGTTCTCGCGGATCTTTTGTACAAATTTCGGTGTCGGTATCTTGGACTTGACTGCCAACCATTTATTTCCAAGAGATTTAAAAAAACCTCCGATTTTTGAAAATACTGCTTTCATATTGCCTCCAAACAAAAATACTCTTTTGCGTCACATCTTTTAAGTATAGTTAAAAATGTGACAAAAATGTGAAAGTCCAAAATCGAACAAGACACATTTCGCAAAGAGTGATAAAATTATAGCATGTTGGCTTGCCATTTGCAAGGAAGCCAAAGAAACTCAAACATTTGACCACCGATCACAGATCATAAAATAGGGATAAGGAATTATGAAATTAAATTTTAGAGAAAAAGGCATACCAAAATGGATCCGCCATAGATTGTTGGTATTATTTCTTATATTTACAGGAGCACTGGTCGCTTTCCAGATCCTCCTGAATTTAGGTGAGGAAGAAAAAAGGGTCACCATGGCAGAAGCCACGCTGCCTCTCGTCAGTGTGCAGACTTACGATCACACCATGGGAGAATTACACGGCTACCGCACCCAGATGGATGCCTGCTACATGCGAGATGCCCTGATCCCGCTTGACTCCAAGCGAAAAATGGACCTGACCATCAACACATATGGCTATGATGTAGACAGCGTTTCCTATGAAGTACGAAGTCTCGACACCCAGCGCAAGATCGCAGATACCAAGGTTTCTGATTGGAGCAAGGATGGCAGCACCTGGACCAAGTCCTTACAGATCGAAAATCTGGTAGAGGAGGGACAGGAATACCTTTTCATCCTGAAATTACATGGAAAAAGCGACGACCTCTATTATTATACCCGTATCATGCTGCCGGAAGAGTCCTACGCCAAAAAGTGCCTGGAATTTACCGATAATTTCCATAATGTATCCATGAGCGATCAATACGAACTGCTGGCATCTTATATCGAAACAGCAGACTATACCGACAAGAATGATCTGGGCAATGTAAATATCAATTCCTCCATTGATCAGATCGGATGGCGCGGATTTGCGGGCAAGCAGATTGGAGAGGCGCTGGTTTCCTTTACCGACATCAACGACACCTATGCATCCCTGGTCTACACCTACCAGATGGCTGAGGAGGCTGACGGAGCGACCAATTATTATAATGTAGAAGAATATTACAAAGTCCGCTATACCGACCTGCAGATCTACCTGCTGGATTATCAGCGAAGTATGGAACAGATCGTCGATACAGCATCTGTAAAGGTCAGTGGCAACACCTTATCCGTTGGCGTGACCAGTGATGACGCTGAGTATCTGTCCAATGAGACCGGAACGATCGTTAGTTTCGTGCAGTCCGGTCAACTCTTTGAATACAACCAGAATAAGCAGTCCTTTACCAAGGTTTACGGCTTTATCGACGATCCGACGGATGCCAGACAATGTTACGGACAGCATAATATCCGCATCTTAAATATTGACGAGACAGGCAATATGGATTTTGTCGTTTACGGCTATATGAATCGTGGCGAGCACGAAGGCGAAAGTGGCATTGACCTCTATCATTACGACAGCATCAAACAGGAAGCCATTGAGCAGGTATTTATCGCTACCACACATTCCTACCAGATTTTGAATGCAGATTTTAGTGATCTGCTCTATGAGAATGCGGACGGCGATTTCTATATCATGATGGGCGGCACCCTTGCCAAAGTCGGTCTGGATAACCTGTCCACCAAGGAATTGATCACAAATCTGAAATCCGACCAATATGCCGTATCCTCCTCCGGACGATATGTGGCATGGATGACAGAAGATGACGTGGCAGATCAGATCTCCATTATGGATCTGGAAACGGAAAAAGTGCGCACGATCGATGCTTCCAAGGGAACCAAGATCAAGCCGCTGGCATTTATGACAGAGGATTTTGTGTACGGCATCGCCAATGAAAGCGACATTGCGACAGATGCCGCAGGAAGTGCCGTGTATCCTATGGCAAAGGTCGAGATCGTCGATACTTCCAGTGATGATTTTACACAGTTGAAAGAATATGCCAAGGATGGCATCTATGTGACCGGAGCGATCAAGTCTTCCTATACCCTTTATCTGGATCGGGTCATCAAGCAGGATGGCACATATGTCGCAACCACCCAGGACACCATAAAAGATACTGCCGGAGAGCAGAATAAGACGGTGTCCCTTGTAAAGGCAGCCAGTGACACGCAGGGGCTGACAACAACTTATGTCATGGCGGATCTGGACGAGGGACAGTCCATTCATAGCCTTGCAGCCGGGAATGCAAGCCTGGCAACGATCAACGATACCAAGAGCATTTCCATTTCCACGACTGAGGAGCAGGAAACCTACTTTGTATATGTCGGCAACCGCGTCACTCTGACAACGCAGAACTTAAACAAGGCCATTATGGCGGCAGATGCAGATATGGGCTTGGTCGTTGACAACCAGCAGCGTTATATCTGGAATCGTGGCAAGAAATCTTATGTCAACGCTTTCAACGGTATTGAAGCCAGTGCATCAGATCGAAAGGCAAGCACTTCTGCCGGTTGTATCAGTGCCATCTTACAAAACGAAGGCATAAGTGGTGAGGTACACGCACTTTTAGATCGGGGCGAAACACCGATGTCGGTACTACAGACATCACTCAAGGATAAACTGGTCTTAGACCTGACCGGGTGTACGCTGAACGAAGCCCTATACTATGTCAGCCAGGGAACCCCTGTCTATGCCAGAACCGGTGATGATGCAGCCCTGCTGATCATTGGCTATGATGCAGCCAATATCATCGTATATCACTCTGACACAGATCAATACACAAAAATGTCAACAGACAATGCGTCACAGGTATTTGAGAGTGCCGGAAATGTATTTATCTCTTATGTAGATTAAAAAAGAAGGTTTGGTAAAGAAAAACTTTGCCAAACCTTCTTTGTATTTTATATATATTTACGGTCTATATCAATTGCGATAAAGTATTCTTTTCCTATTTGCTCCGCAACCTTCTTTTGCAGTTGCTCCGTGATCTCATATTCCGACATCTTGATCTGATATGGCACTACCACATCAAAGACCAGATTGGTATGCGTATTTCCAAAAACAACACGGAAATCATGGATAGAAGCCTTCTCATTCCACTCTTCCACGATCTTTTTCACATCCTGACGCAGACGATCGACACGCGGATCATCGGTCACGACCGGATCCATGTGAATGACTGCTTCACAATGCAATTCTTTTTTCAGGATGTGCTCTGTCCGATCGATCACATCATGTGAGATCATAACATCTACATTTGCCGGAACTTCTGCATGTAAAGAGATCATGAGGCGTCCCGGTCCATAATCATGGACAACCAGATCATGCAGACCGATAATGCCTTCCTGCGACTCTACGATGGACTCGATCTGCTCTACAAATTCTGCTTCCGGCGGCTGCCCCAAAAGAGGGTTCAAGGTATCTTTTCCCGCGGAAATCCCCGCCCATATGACGATAGCCGCCACGATCAGACCACAATATCCATCAATATGCAGAGGGGTAAATTCGCAAAAGATCGTCGATACCAGTACGATAAAGGTTGCCAGTGAGTCGCTCATACTGTCTGTCGCCGTAGCCCGCATTGCCGCAGAATCCAATTTGTCCGCCAGCGAGCGATTATAATATGCCATGTAGAGTTTGACCGCAATCGAGATCAGAAGAATGACGATCACCAGTGGCGAAAAAACCATATCCTGTGGATGCAGGATCTTGTCTACGGAATCCTTAAAGAGTTCAAAGCCCATAATGATAATGATCGCTGAGACCAGAAGACCTGACAGATATTCCAGTCTGCCGTGTCCAAAAGGATGCTCCGGATCCGGCTCCGCAGACGACAACTTAAAACCCAAAAGCGTGATCACAGAGGATCCGGCATCCGATAAGTTGTTAAAGGCATCTGCCGTGATGGCAATGGAATGGCTCACCAGTCCTGCAAAAAACTTGAGCGCAAAGAGCATGACATTCAGCAGAATGCCAACACATCCACTCAAGATACCATAACGTTCCCTGACTTTACTGTCTCCATATTCCTTATAATCTTTTATATATAATCTAGCCAATAAAGTTACCATAACATCTATCTCTTTTCTCTATGATATGATTGCCGGTTCCACCCTGCTACTAACATCAGATCGTACTATATTGACATCCCCGGGCATTACTGTTATACTAGCAAACGTTGAAAAACAAATCAATATAAACTCTATGCTAGGGGTGCCTTTGGGCTGAGAGATGTCTTGACATCGACCCTTATTACTTGAACCGGATAATACCGGCGTAAGGAAGCTCGGTTCTTGACAGATCTCCTAGCATGTACAAATGAAGGGAGATTTTTTTATGAGTTTTTTTGTAACAGCAAACGCAGATGGTGCTTATGATCTCACCACTGCCGGCTACACTGCACTGATCTTAGTATTTATCGCACTTCTTCTCATAGGTGCTGCTGTCTTTGGCACCAAGAAGAAAATGAGCACAAAGCAGTTGGTATTTTCCGCTATGTCGATCGCACTTGCCGTAGTCACCTCTATGATCAAATTATTTGACCTGCCTATGGGAGGTTCTGTCACACTCTTTTCCATGCTCTTTATCGTCCTGATCGGCTACTGGTATGGATTTGGCGGCGGACTGACAGCGGCTCTCGCTTACGGTGTACTGCAACTTTTGATCGATCCGTATATCCTGAGTTTTCCACAGATGCTGGTTGACTACATCCTGGCCTTTGGTGCTCTTGGTCTTGCAGGTCTTTTCCACAATTCCAAGCATGGTCTGATCAAAGGATATATCGTTGCTGTCTTAGGACGTTATTTCTTTGCTTTCCTTTCCGGCTGGATCTTCTTCGGCATGTATGCGCCGGACACCTTCCCAAATGCCGTTGTTTACTCACTGGTCTACAATGGTTCTTACCTTGGGGCAGAAGCAGTTATCACGCTGATCGTGATCGCTATCCCGCCGGTTGCAAAGGCACTGGAGACTGTAAAGAAGCAGGCTATTTCTTAATATACATATTCCATAAAGACTCTTTAAAAAAGACCTTCTCACTATGCGGGAAGGTCTTTTGCCTGTACTATTTTCTTAAAAGGCTGCAAGGTATAAAAT
>CAVGHS010000088.1:725-8686 GCA_963629085.1 bacterium | reverse complement strand
ACCGTTTGGACCGACCAGACCATAGATGGCTCCCTTTGGCACATGCATCTGCAAGTGGTCGAGGACTTTGTGACCTTGGAAAGATTTGGATACATTATTGATCTGAATCATCTTTGCCACCTCCTTTTGCCAGCGTTTCAATGCGTTCTTTTAATTGCTCCTTGTCTTCGCTTAGGAAGAGAAGTTCTTTTACGATCTCATCAAATTTTTTTAGCAATTCGTCATTCCTCCCGGCTGAAATATCTTTTCTGTCTGCGGCAAAACTGCCACGCCCTGTGATCGTGTAGATATAACCTTCCTGCTCCAATTCGCGGAATGCCTTGGCGATGGTGTTGGGATTGATCGCCAGTTGGCTCGCCAGTTCGCGCACAGAAGGCAGTTTTTCATCGGTAGCGATCGCCCCGGTGATCACGAGACGCTTGAGTCCGTCTTTGATCTGCTCGTAGATGGGCTTGGAGTCCCGATAGTTTAGTTGAATCATAAAAGGAATCACCGCCTTTACTTTTTCTAAAAACTGTATTAGTTGTACTAGTACACTTATAACACGCTTTGCCGGGATATGTCAATAGCAAATAAAAAAAGCACCTCACAGGGGTCTGTGAAGTGCTTGTGCTCTGGATAACTATGTATAAAAATTAATCCTGCAAAGAAGAAAGATACTCTGTCAGATCTGAGGTGTCTACACTGTAATAGGTAGGATTCTCTGCCTTCTTCTCCTCATACTTGGTGTGTGCCGAAAAGCCTGCCCAAACGACGATAGCGGCAGCAACGACGATTCCACCGACGGCGAGAAGGATATGTTCCATTTTCTGCTTTTTGAGGATCTTCTTGCGGTTGTGTTTCTGTTCTTTGCGTAAGTCAACTTTTTCCTGGCTCATTCTGTCGTACTCCTTCGATCAAATTCTTCTATAAATATAATCCTTTTTGCCATAAAAGGCAACTTCTTTTGTTGCGTTTGCAGGCTAAATTCGTTATTATAAATAATAATATGGCGGTGCTATACGATTCTGAAACCTAGCACGAAAGATGGGAGGAAATGACAAGTGAGTCTAGCAGATCAGATTTTTGTAGATATGTGCAATGATATCATTGCGAATGGTATCAGCACGGAGGGAGAAAAGGTGCGTCCGAAATGGGAGGATGGCACCAGTGCTTATACGATCAAGAAATTTGGTGTGGTCAATCGTTATGATCTATCTAAGGAGTTTCCAGCCATCACCCTGCGCAGAACGGCGATCAAGAGTTGTACCAACGAAATGCTCTGGATCTGGCAGAAAAAGTCCAACAATATCCATGACTTAAAGAGTACGGTTTGGGATGAATGGGCAGATGAGACAGGCTCCATCGGTAAGGCATATGGCTATCAGATGGGGGTCAAGCACAAGTATAAAGAGGGGATGATGGATCAGGTAGACCGTGTGATCTACGACTTGAAGAACAATCCGTTTTCCCGCCGCATCATGACAAATATTTATGTGCATCAGGATCTTTCTGAGATGAACCTCTATCCATGTGCTTATTCTATGACCTTTAATGTGACGACCAGACCGGGGGCGGACAAGTTGGTCCTGAATGCAATCTTAAACCAGCGTTCCCAGGATGTGCTCGCAGCCAACAACTGGAATGTATGCCAGTATGCAGTGCTTATGCATATGCTGGCGCAGGTCTGCGATATGGAGGTGGGCGAACTTGTCCATGTCATCGCAGATGCGCATATTTATGACAGACATGTTCCGTTGGTACAGGAACTCATCACCAGAGAGCAGCATCCGGCACCAAAATTCTGGATCAACCCGGAGATCAAGGATTTCTATGCTTTTACCGAGGATGACATCCGTCTGGATGATTACGTCACCGGACCACAGATCAAGAACATACCGATTGCAGTATAAGGAGTAGATAAGTATGAACATCATCGCATCAGCAGACAATAATTGGGCTATTGGCAAGAACAACGAACTTTTGATCCGTATCCCGCAGGATATGAAGCGCTTCCGCCAGATGACAACCGGAAATGTCGTAGTCATGGGACGCAAGACTTTAGAGAGTTTTCCAAATCAGGCACCACTCAAAGAACGTGTCAATATTGTATTGACATCCAATCCAAACTATGAGGTCAAGGGAGCCGTGATCGTACATTCTTTGGACGAGTTGCAGGAAGAATTGCAAAAATATAATTCCGAGGATATTTATGTGATCGGTGGAGACAGCATTTACCGGCAGATGTTGGATCTTTGCGATACCGCATATATCACAAAGATCGATTATGCCTATGAAGCTGACGCACATCTGCCAAATCTGGAAGAGGATCCGGCATGGAGCCTTACAGAGGAGAGCGAGGAGCAGACTTACTTTGATGTAATCTACACCTATCAGACATATAAGAGAGGTTAAGTAAACATGGACATCACGGGAAGAAAATTATTTGTAAAAGCATTACAGGAAGAGGGCGTTGACACGATCTTTGCCTATCCGGGCGGTATGGTTACGGACATAGTGGACGAACTGTATAAGCAGGATTCCATCCATGTTGTCTTGCCCCGCCATGAGCAGGCACTGGTGCATGAGGCAGAGGGCTATGCCAGGGCGACCGGACGTGTCGGCGTATGTCTGGTCACCAGTGGACCGGGAGCGACCAATACCATTACCGGTATCGCCGACGCGCATTACGATAGTATTCCGCTTGTTATCTTTACCGGACAGGTGCCACAGAGCCTGATCGGCAATGATGCCTTTCAGGAAGTGGATATTGTAGGCATGACACGAAGCATTGTGAAATATGGTGTGACCGTGCGTGACCGCAAGGATCTGGGCAAGATTATCAAGATGGCATTCCAGATTGCAAGTTCCGGCAAGCCGGGACCGGTGCTGATCGATATTCCAAAGGATATCCAGACCCAGAGCGGACCGGCAAACTACCCGGATCATGTGGACATCCGCGGCTACAAGCCAAATGAGACCGTACATATCGGACAGTTGAAAAAGGCATACAAGATCTTAAAGTCAGCAAAACAGCCGCTGATCTTAGCGGGTGGCGGTGTCAATATCTCAGGGGCGCAGGAACTTTTGACGGACTTTGCGGAAAAGATGCATATACCGGTCGTTACGACCGTCATGGGCAAGGGTGCCATACCGACAGATCATCCTTTGTATGTGGGAAATAGCGGTATGCATGGTAGATATGCAGCCAATATGGCAGTCAGCGAATGTGATGTCCTTTTCTCGGTTGGCACAAGATTCAACGACAGGATCACGGGCGATCTCAACGAATTTGCACCAAAGGCAAAGATCGTTCATCTGGATATTGACGCATCTTCTATTTCCAGAAATGTTGTTGTAGATGTGCCGGTGGTTTCCGATGCAAAGATCGCACTGGAGCGTCTGGTAGAATGGGCAGAAGCCAAGAATACGGATAAATGGCTGGCAAAGATTGGCATGTGGCAGGAGGAAAATCCACTGGAAATGCGTAGAGACCATGGACTTTCGCCGCAGATGATCATGGAAGCCATCAATGATACTTTCCCGCAGGGCATTGTTGTGACGGATGTCGGACAGCACCAGATGTGGGCGACACAATACATTACCATGCCGAGAGGCAAGCAGATGATCACATCCGGTGGACTTGGAACTATGGGCTTTGGTTTCCCGGCAGCCCTGGGCGCCAAGATCGGAGCACCGGACAAGGACGTGGTCTGTATTACCGGTGACGGCGGTATGCAGATGAATATGCAGGAAATGGCGACTGCCATTTGTGAAAAAGTGCCGTTGACCATCTGTATTTTAAATAATAATTATCTGGGCATGGTGCGCCAGATGCAGCAGTTGTTCTATGGCAAGCGTTATGAGATCACCTGTCTGCGCAGGCAGATCGGTTGTCCGGACGGCTGTAAGGGACCAAACGATGCCTGCCCGCCATATGTTCCGGATTTTGTAAAATGGGCTGAGAGTTATGGGGCGCATGGACAGCGCGTGACTTCTTTAGAGGAGGCAAAAGCGGCGCTGGCTGAAGCCAAAGAGCGGACAGATGCACCTACGGTAATAGAGTTTATGATTGCGACAGAGGAGATTGTTCTTCCTATGGTAAAGAGCGGTAATCCTATGAGCGAAATGATTTTGAAGTAGGAGGTGTCAGATATGGGAATGAAAAATCGATGGATCGCGCTCTATGTAGAAAATCAGGTCGGCGTTCTGGCAAAGGTATCCGGTCTTTTTTCGGCAAAATGCTATAATTTACAGAGTCTTACGGTTGGCACGACCGAACATGAAGATGTGTCTCGTATGACCATCTGTGTGACCAGTGATGACATCACTTTTGAGCAGATCAAAAAGCAGTTGAACTGTATGGTCGAGGTCATCAAAGTGATTGATCTGACACATGTGCCGTTACATATGAAGGAGATCCTTTATGCAAAGGTCAAGGGACTCGACAATGCGGGCAAGGAAGAAGTCTTTCGGATCGCGCAGGTCTTTAATGTCAATAATGGCAATGTAAAAGTGGCGGATATCGGCGAGGACAGTGTACTTTTAGAATGTACCCTGACAGATCATAGAAACGACGACCTGATCACACTTTTGAAAAAACAGTTCAAGAGCAAGGTTGAGATTGTGCGGGGCGGAGCGGTTGCGATTGAGGCAATCTCTACATCCTGCCGGTAAATATGAGGTTTACTATGAAAAAACTTTGGAAAAAATGTCTGGTCTTTTTCTTATGTGCCTGCGTGATGTGGAGCGCAGGTGGCATTGGTAATGTTTATGCCAAGTCTTTAGAGGAGATCCGACAGGAACAATTAGAGAACAAAAAGAAAAAGGAAGAGGCGGAGAGCCAGAAGAATGACGCGCAAAAGGTCGTCGATGATCTTC
This sequence comes from bacterium, assembly GCA_963629085.1. Taxonomy (GTDB): domain Bacteria; phylum Bacillota; class Clostridia; order Lachnospirales; family Lachnospiraceae; genus Pararoseburia. The sequence goes on along the minus strand of CAVGHS010000088.1, from coordinate 3,826 downwards.
AGGACGAGGCAGATGATCTTGGTGCGACTTATAACTCATACAACAAGCGTTTGCAGAGCGTCAATCAGGAGATCACCGATACGCAGAATGCAATCGATTCTGCCAATGCCAGCATCAGTCAGTTGGAAAAAGAACTGGCGGAGGCAGAAGAGGCAGAGGCAGAGCAGTATGAGGGGATGAAGACCCGTATTCAATATATGTATGAAAACGGTTCCCAGTCCCTTTTGACTACTCTTCTGGAAAGTGGTTCTATGGTGGAGTTTTTACAGAGAGCCGAGTATGTGTCGTCTATTACTTCTTACGACCGCAAGATGATGAATTCTTATGCCAAGTTGCAGGAGACCATCAAGGAAAAATCGGCGGCGCTCAGTGATAAAAAGACGGAACTTTCTGCCTATAATGAAACGCTTTCTGCAAAGCAGGATGAGTTGGATGATCTGGTAAATGATGCCGGCAATGCTTACAGTGCCAAGAAAGGTGAAGTCTCAGCGGCACAGATGTCTGTGGAAGAATACAATGCCAAGATCCAGGAGTTTCGGGACAATGAGGCTGCACTAGAGGGAGAGGCAGCAGCAGCGCAGGCAGCTCTGGCACAGCAGATCTTACAGAAACAGCAGCAACAACAGCAAGGCGGAGATACGAGCGGGGACGGCACGGGCGATGGCTCGGATGCAGGTAATACCGGAGATGCGGGCAATACACCACAGATCCCTAGCGAAAATACCGGTGGCTCGATCTCTTATTCGGATGCAGATTTGAAGTTGATGGCTGCGATCATCCAGGCAGAAGCCGGAGGTGAGTCTTATGCCGGGCAGTTGGCAGTGGGAACCGTTATTATGAACCGTGTCAAGAGTTCTCTGTTCCCGAATACCTTATCCGGGGTCATCTATCAGACCAACCAGTTCCAGCCGGTACGTGATGGACATCTAGCATTGATCTTGGAGCGCGGACCGAATGAGTCCTGCACCAATGCCGCCAGACAGGTCTTGAATGGCTACCGGTCGGGAGACTGGCTCTTTTTCATGACCCAGAAGTGGGCAGATGATTACGGCATCACGGGATATACCATGATCGGAAATCATGCTTTCTTTAGAAATTGGGGAGCAAATTAGATATTCTGAAGTGGATCATTTATGATAAAATATATTGATGAACAGTTGACAGAATATAGAAATGTGATTACAATATATTTAACAGGAAAGCCGATAGATAGTTGAGCCTATCTACTCCGGCGAAAACTATTGATTAAATAACCGCCAGTTCTTGTCAGGAGTGATATGTACCCAAAATTCTGGACACATATTTATAAGTTAGGCAGACATCATGGATGCTTCTCTGTATTTTACAGGAGGCATCCATTTTGTTTTTGCCTGAATCCTTTTGTTATTATAGTAATCAATATATTCATCTATAGCAACTGCAAATTCTTCAAAGGATGCATAGTCTTTTTCGAATCCATAATACATTTCTGTTTTTATTCTTCCAAAGAATGTTTCCATGATGCAGTTATCGTAACAATTCCCTTTTCTAGACATAGATTGAATTATTCCATGTTCCTGTAACCGTTTTCGAAAATAAACATGTTGATATTGCCATCCTTGGTCTGAATGGAAAATCAAACCGTTTACAGACGAAAACTTATCAAAAGCTTTATCAAGCATTCTTTTTATCTGCTCCAAATTAGGACTGAGCGCCAAATCGTACGAGATAATCTCATTTGTATTCATATCTAAAATGGGAGAGAGATAGCACTTTCCCCACGAAAAATTAAATTGAGATATATCAGTTGTCCATTTTTGCAAAGGTGATGTAGTTGAAAAATCCCTATTTATTACATTGTCAGCAACTTTGCCCACTTCGCCTTTATAAGAATGATATTTTTCTTTTGGACGTTTCCCTAATAATCCAGCATCATGCATAAGACGTTGCACTCTCTTGTGATTCACGTCGTAGCCACGATTCTTTAATTCCATATAAACTCTACGCACTCCATATCTGCCTTTGTTTACTAAAAATATTTCCTTAATGATTATAAGTAATTCTTCGTTTCGTATAGCCACTAAATCCGTTTTATTAATTTCAAAATAGTATGTAGATTTAGCCATATTCATAGCTTTTAATAGATATTTTAGTTGATATCCTTTTTCTCTGAGTTCTTTAATAAGCGCTGCTTTTTCGCCTTGAGTAGCGCAACTTCCTTTTCTTCTCTCAAGGCGATTTCTTTTTTTATTACTTCATTTTCTGCTTTTATATAAGCATTTTCAGCACGTAGACGAATCAGTTCTTCGTATTCCGATTCTTTTAATTCGTGAGGATTATCAATGTTCGTTTTTTTCATTGTGGGCTCCTTTTGTTTCCGACCTTTCTTTCGGTCTACAAGTCCATTATAACCCCATATTTTATATTTGCGAATCCATTGAGCAAGTAATCCTTTGTTTATACCTACGGCATAAGCAACTGAGGAAATAGTAGCCCCAGCTATAACCTGTGCAACAAGTTCATATTTTTCCTCTGGAGTCCATTTTCTATTTTGGCTGTGGTGTTTTAAACAATCAGGAGAGTTTGCTTCTTCCAAATGGTGCCATCTAACAATCATGTCATGAAAATTCTTTAGGTTTGTGATATCTGCTGGTGGTTCAATCCATTTCCCTTGCCTGTATAGTTCGATTGCCTTTCGTTTGAATTCGTAACTGTAACGCATAAAAATACCCCTTTCACTGGATGTCCAGTAAAAGGGGTACATATCAGAGCAGGGCGGTTATTTTTTGTACAGTAAAACAACTAACGAAACAATAGTACATATCATTATCACAAAGGTGAATAAATCAGAATATGTAACCATTGGCATCATCCTCCTTTACAGGCTCGGAGTAGATGCACCATCCCTCGGCTTCCCTATGAAATATATTGTTACATGAATGATACCATATAGGAGAGGGATTTACAATACAACTCTGTAGAATGTGGGAGAAGGAAGAAATCAAATAAAAATTTCCGAGAATTAAATTCTGAAAATTTCACAAAATGTGCTTCACATAAACACAATTCGCGTCCCATTTCTACAATCATAAATAACTACCCAATTTCCAAAATCCCCATAT
>CAVGHS010000088.1:0-715 GCA_963629085.1 bacterium | reverse complement strand
CCCGTATATTGACATTTTTTTAACAAAGATAAGAAACAGATCAAAAAATAATGTGGCGAAAAACTTGTGAATATTCTGACAATTCTATTTTGCGAGCCGCAAGTGTGAAAAAGTTGGCTTGCATGAAGAATAATTTTGTGCTACTATCAGTTCATGCGGAAACGCTGTTTTCTTTTTTTTACTTTTGCTTGTTAAAAAAATAACAAAAAATTAACAAGCCTGTGGTAAAAATAGAAAAGAAGAACAGCAAATAAGAAATAAAAAGGAGAAAGAACATGGGAAAGAAAGTCGTTTTAGCAGGTGCATGTCGTACTGCAATCGGAAAAATGGGGGGAGCACTCAGTAACACACCAGCAGCAGATCTTGGTGCTATCGTTATTAAGGAAGCATTAAACCGTGCGGGTGTAAAGCCGGAGATGGTAGACGAAGTTAAGATGGGATGTGTTATCCAGGCTGCACAGGGACAGAACGTAGCACGTCAGGCAGCGATCAAGGCAGGACTTCCAATCGAGGTTCCGGCTATCACGATCAACGTTGTTTGCGGATCCGGTCTGAAATGTGTAAATGACGCAGCAACCATGATCATGGCAGGCGAGGCTGACATCGTAGTAGCAGGTGGTATGGAGAATATGTCAATGGCTCCTTACGCTATGACCAAGGCTCGTTTCGGATATCGTATGAACAATGCAACAATCATCGATACAATGGTAAACGA
>CAVGHS010000087.1:0-8889 GCA_963629085.1 bacterium | reverse complement strand
AGAGAGTTCTGTGGCGGCACTGGAAAATTTGTATGGCATTAAGATTGATTATTATGTGCGCATGAATTTCAGTGGCTTTGAGGCTGTGATCAATTCTCTTGGCGGCGTGGATGTCTATTCCGCCAATGATTTTACGGTAGATCCGATCAAACACTACAAAGTAGGATATAACCATTTGAATGGTCTGGAGGCTTTGGCTTTTGCCAGAGAGCGTCATGCTTTTTCGAATGGGGATGTACAAAGAGGTATCAATCAGATGGAGGTCATCAAGGCTGTGATCCATAAAATGACATCACCGAGTATTTTGGCTAATTACAGCGATGTTTTGGATGATGTCAGCGAATGTGTCATGACCGATGTTCCGCCATCGCTCATATATGATCTTGTGCAGTATCAGTTGGCAGGAAATGCAAATTGGCAGATTGATAGTTATACCGTTACCGGAACAGGTAATCATCTGACGACTTATTCTATGCCGTCAACAACCTGTTATGTCATGATGCCAAATGAAGGGGATGTGTCGCAGGCAAAGCAGTTGATCGAGCAGACACTTGCGGCTGAGTAGATGAAAAAGGCATTGTTTGTAACAACGGTCAGTGGCTTTGTGCCACAGTTTGAAATGCAGGACGTGCATTTGTTGCAGAATCTGGGTTATGAGGTACATTACGCATCCAATTTCAAAAATCCTGTGTATGCATGTGATAGGAGAGCATTGGAGGCACAAGGTCTGAAATTACATGATCTGGGTATAGAAAAAAGCCCGATCCAAGCAGGAAAGAATCTACAAGCGATTCGTTATCTGCGACAGATCATTGATGATGAAGAGATTGATATGATACATTGCCATACTCCGCTGGGCGGTGTTGTGGCACGGGTGGCAGCACATGCCAGCAAAAAAGATCCTTATGTGATCTATACCGCACATGGCTTTCATTTTTATAAGGGAGCACCCTTGTGGAACTGGCTGAGTTATTACCCGGTAGAAAAGTTTTTGGCAAAGTGGACAGATGTGCTGATCACCATCAATCGTGAAGATTGCCAGCGAGCCAAACAGAAATTTTGCCTAAAGAAAAATGGCATGGTAAAGCAGATCCACGGCGTGGGACTGGACGGTAAGCGTTTTTGCGTAGATCCGTCGAAACGTGTGGAGAAAAGAAAAGAACTTCAGATACCGGAAGATGCCTTTCATATTGTAACCTGTGCAGAATTGAATGAAAACAAGAATCAACGTGTGATCCTGGAGGCAATCGCGAATCTCAACCGACCGGATATTTATTATAGTCTGTGTGGAAATGGACCGATGACAGAGTCCTTACAGGAGTGGATCCGTCAAAGACATTTGGAAAAACAGGTACACATGCTTGGATATCGCACGGATGTGGAAGAAATTCTACAGACGGCAGATGTTTTTGCCTTCCCATCCATCCGGGAGGGATTGGGCATGGCTGCCATAGAGGCTTTGGCTTGTGGGGTTCCGGTTGTGGCGGCTGAAAACCGCGGTACAAGAGAATATATCAAACATGGTATCAACGGGCTTTTGTGTGAAGCGAGAGATGAGGAAGCCTTTCGCCTTGCAATAGAAAAGTTATATATGGATAGAGCCTATTGCAGAAAAATGGCAAAGCAGTGTCGGGCATCGGTAGAGAAATTTGACATAGAATTTGTGGCAGAGACCATGAATGACATCTACAGGCATGCCGATGAGAGGATCATCCAACAAAAGAGGGAGCAGTAGTTATGCCAGAAATATCCGTCATTATGGGGGTATACAATCAATTCAATAAAGAAGAGTTAATGACCGCAGTAGATTCCATACTCCATCAGACTTTTCAGGATCTGGAATTTATCATCTATGATGATGGATCGCATCCGGAGGCGGCGGCTCTGTTGAAAGAGGTAAGCAAGCGGGATGAAAGGATCCTATTGATCGGTCAGAATGAGAATCATGGTCTGGCATTTTCCTTAAATGCATGTATCGATGCAGCAAGGGGAAAGTACATAGCGCGTATGGATGCAGACGATATTTCCTATCCGACACGTCTGGAAAAACAAAGAAGATTTCTGGAAGAACATCCGGAGTATGGCTGGGTAGGAAGCAATATAGATGTATTTGATGAAAACGGGATCTGGGGGAGCAGACAGATGCCTGCTTATCCGGAAGAAAAAGACTATCTCCGATTTTCACCCTATGCACACCCGACTGTTATGTATCGTGCTTCTATCTTTGATCGCAATGCCGGATATGTTGTTTCCAAGGAAACCTTGCGCTGTGAAGATTACGAAATCTTTATGCGTTTGCGTGAGGCGGGGCTGAAAGGTGCCAATCTACAGGAAGAATTACTTTGTTATCGGGAAGGTAAGGAGTCTTATAAAAAGAGAACCTTAGAGCATCGGTGGAATGAGGCGAAATGCAGATACCGTAATTTTAAGAAACTGGGAATCTTATTTCCGAAAGGGTGGCTGTTTGTGATCCGACCATTGGTGGCTTGTCTTGTACCGGCAAGTTTACTCCGATGGTACAAACGTAGAGAGGCTTCCGGACACAAGGAGGATACCCGAAAAGGAGTGGAAGTGTATGAAGAAAAAAATAGTACTTATGTTGATACTGACTGTATCGGTCATGCAAGTGGGAGCCTGCGGTAAGGCGAAGGATTTTTCGGCTTATCGGAAGATGACAGAGTTAAACACCAGCGCGCAAAATTTAACAATCACAAGTGATACGAGTACAGAGAACATAACACAGGCGGAAGCGACCGGAGAGGAAACGGTTGACGCGCGAATCCTGTTGGCAGACACCTTTGTTTTTAGCAAGCCCGATACGGAGGCAAGCATGATCGGTGTGTTGGGAAATGGTCGCAGTGTAGATGTGATTGGCAGGCTGGCAGATGGGGCATGGTACAAGATCGTCTATAGTGGACGGATCGCGTATGTTCCTGCCATGGTTGTGCAGGAGAAGTCGGATGAAACCGTCGTTTCACAGGATGTAACGACAAATGGACAGACAGGACAGCAGGGCGTAGCAGCGGGAAGTACGACAAGTCCAACGCAGCCGACAAGCCAGGGTGCGACAGGCACGACACAGACCGGTGGTAATACGACAACAGGCGGAAATAATGCAGGCAATGAGGGCATGGGCAATAGCAACGCAGGTGGTGCGGATACCGGCAACAGCAATGGCGGGAATACCAATAATGGCACGACCGGTGGCAATGCGTCTAGCGGTGGAGACAATAGTGGAACGGTCACCCCGAGTGAACCGACGACGCCTAGTCAGCCGGATACGCCGAGTCAGCCGGATACACCGTCTGTACCGGATATCCCAAGCGAACCGGAAGTGACACCGGAGGCGCAGACTATTACAGAGACATTATTCTAGGAAAGTAAGTGACATGAAGAACAGGGAAGCAGAGCGCTATCAGGAGTATCTGCGGATTTTGAAAAAAACACCCGGATTACGCGATAGCATCCTGAAATCTATCGAAAGATATAATGAACAAGTGCATACGGAAATGCTGAGTGATACCAGATTGTATCTCCTGACCTTTGTTCCTGCTTTGGTGGCATTTACAGAGTGGGTGCTTGAAAAGGCAGAGAGGGAGAAAAAAACGCGCCTGTATTTTTTAAGCCGGGATGGGTATCAGATGTATGAAATCGCCCGAAAATTGGTCGAGAGCCGACAGTTGGCGATCGAGTGCAAATATCTGTATGTTTCCAGATATTCTATGCGGATACCGACCTATCATATGGATGTCGAGAGAGCCATTGAAAGCATCTGTGTGGGAGGCATTGATGTGACCCCGTTTAAGATATTAAGGCGGGGAGCATTGAGCCAGGATGAATGTTATCAAGTTCTGGAAGAAATGCATTTAGAAGAAGTCAAAGATCATATTTTAAATTACCAGGAAGTATTGGAACTGCGGTCACATTTGCAAAAGAGCGAACTTTTGCGCCGGTTTTTGGAAATACATTCCAAAGAAGTTTATGCAGATGCAAGAGACTATCTGATACAGGAAGGACTTTGTGAGGATGACCGATATTTCATTGTAGACAGTGGCTGGGTTGGAACCTTGCAGGAATCCATTGAGATCATGGTACGATCCGTTAATCCGGGGATTCAGGTCAAAGGTTGCTACTTTGGTATGTATGAAGTACCCAAGCAGATGGGGAAAAATAAATTCTCCGGATATTATTTTGATGCAATTTCCGGTGTGCAGAGGAAAGCACATTTTAGCAATTCTTTGTTCGAGACGATCGTATCCAAAGACGAAGGTATGACGGTCGGCTATCAGCGGCAGGGAGAGGTCATAGAACCGAGAATAGGGAAACTGGAAAATCCGAATGGGGGAATGATGCATAGAAATGCAGATGCTTTAAGGATTTTTCTTGACCTATATACGGAGGAGAAAGAAAGAGAGCATATAGAAAGATCTGTGATCGAAGGATTATTTTTCTTATTTATGTCGGAACCGACGATGGTGGAAGTCCGAGCATATGGAGATAATCGGTTTTCTGATGATGTGATCGAGGACGGATACCAAAAGGTTGCAGCAGAATTATCTGTGCAGGATATCCGAAATCAACATTTTATCAATAAACTTTGTATCGTAAAAGGCATCAAAAAGGCTGTGATCCATGAGAGCGCATGGCTGGAAGGCAGTGTGGCAAGGCGATTTGAAAATCAGCCACGGCGGATGCGCATAGAATACGGGCATATTCGATTTTATAAATGGGTGATCTTTGCCAGAAAGCAGATCAGGAATTAGGAAAAGATAAAGCGTTATGAATAAGAGTAGGAAGAAAATATGGGCAGGAGGCATCAGTATGCTTTTTTGCCTCATGATAATCAGCAGTCTTGTTCTGCCGACTAGGGCAAGTAGTGCCAGTGTGACTTTTGGACAAGAGACATATGAGGTGTCTGATGGTCAGGATTTTCAGGTGGAAGTTCAGATGACGGCGGATGAAAAGATTGGTGTCTACGAGGTGCAACTGCAATATGACACAGCGCGTCTGGAGTATGTATCCGGTGCTGAGGCAGAAGCAGATGGTGTCGTCACACTGACAGGAACCGGTTGGGGAAATGAGGTTACATACAGCAATCTGACTTTTCGTGCCATTGCCGGTGGCGAAGCGGGCATCAGTGTAAAAAGTGCAGAGATTGCATCCGGTGGAACCGATGCGGCGGGCTTTAAAGTGAATTCTGCGAAAATCCTTGCCATCCATGTTGCAGGCACAGCAGATGCGGGCACGACTTCTTTTGCAGAACAGTTGAAAGCATCCAAAAGGCAAGAGGCAGAGGAGGCATATGGTGTTGCCACGGAACTGCCGATCATGGGAACGGTGCAAAGCGGAGAACAGACTTTGTATGTGATAAATGTCTCCGAGTGTGATCTGATGATTCCGGTATGGGACTATCAGACAATCACGGAGACAGACGAGAATGGAAAGATGACCTATCTGACGGATAAGGACAAGCAGATCTATGTCTTGCCGGTAATCGATAGTGCAGAGCAGATGTCCCTTTTGGTGCGGGGCAGGGATGGAATCAATTATTATCCGGTAAGCCAGATACAGGATGCAGATGGAAAGAATTATTACATGATGTCGCTGGCAGGTGTGATGGATCTGTCCAGCGAGTTGACAGAGGAAGATATGGCATCGGATACCATCTTTTATGCAGTGGATGAAGATGGTAATGGCAATTATTTTCAATATACCAAGGATGGCGAACTACAAAAGTGGAATGAAAAGCATACGTCTGTGACCATCATTGTGTCAACGATTGTTGGACTGGTATTGATAGGTGGTGTAGTCATTGTTATGTATAGAAAAAGAAAGCAGATCAAAAAGCGTTTAAGGAAGGGCTTAGATCGGGCGAACTTTGACGGCTCGGACAAAAAGCAATATTTCTTTGTTATCCGGGAATTGACATCGAGGGAAATAAAAAGGAAATATGCCAGATCCTATCTGGGAATTATTTGGAGTGTCTTGAATCCGCTTCTTACCATGATCGTTATGTCCTTGATCTTTTCTTACATGTTCAAACGATCCATAGAGAATTTTCCGCTCTATTATCTGACGGGAAATTTATTTTGGGGATTGTTTAGTCAGGGAACAAATTCTGCTATGACGGCATTGGTGGATAATAAGAATTTGTTATTGAAGGCAAAATTACCAAAACAAACCTTTGTACTGTCCAGGGTATATACATCTTTTGTTAATTTTGGATATACCTGTATCGCGTATGTATTGATGCTCTTGGTATTTCGCATTCGACCGTCATGGACCATGCTCTTGTTTATTCCGGATGTGGTTCTGTCACTTATATTTGCAACAGGAATCGGGTATATTTTGGCAATCATGTATGTATTTTTTGCAGATATCAAACATTTATATGGTGTACTCCTGACATTACTTATGTATATGTCAGCGATTTTCTATCCGGTCACATCTTTGCCACCAACATTGCAGGAACTGATTGGTTTAAATCCGGTGTACATGATGATCTACATTGCCAGAGAGGCTGTTGTATATAATCATGTCCCACATTATTCGGCATGGATCAAATTGGGAATATCTGCGATTGTGAGTATGGCAATCGGATTGTATGTATTTCGGAAGAAGCAGAATGATGTCATGCAAAGGGTTTAAGGAAGATAAAGATGAGAATGAAGATAAGTAAGAAAGTATCTATGCTACTGCTAGCCGTTATGCTGTTTGCTTCCTATATTCCGGTGTATGCAGCCGGTGGAAGTGTCAGTTTTGGATCGGAAGTCTATGAGCAGGATTCGGGAGCAGAATTTCCTATTGGACTATATGTCAGGGCAGACGAGGCAATCGCGTCCTATCATGTGCAAGTGCAATATGATGCAGCGCGCCTGCGCTATGTCAGTGGTGCTACCGGTGTGGATGAAGCAAATGGAATATTGACATTTGATGGTGCAGCCATGGAAGATGCCTCTGAAGTAAAGATATGGTTGGTCTTTGAGGGAATCAGTGGAGGCAATGCCGGTGTAACTGTAACCGCTGCAAGTGCCAGGGGAACGGCAGGAGATGAGATTGATATGGCAACACTGCCAACCGTTGCTGTGAACTTGTCCGGAGAGGATACAGCACAGGCGGTACCGGTACAAGCACCGGAGGATGTGTCTGCTGACGAGCTGATAGTATCCAATGACACCAAGCAGATTGAGGAAGAGACGGATAAGTCAGAACAAGCGAAAGGGCATCCGATTAGCCGGATCGTCATGGGAATCATCCTGGTTGTTGTTACGATCATTGTCATTATGGCAATCCTCTTTTTGCGGGAGTATATGCGGGCACAAAAGCGGCGCAAGAAGCGCCAACAAAAACGGAGCGCAACTAAGGCACCGGTTATGCCGGCAACGCAAAAGCCGATCGAGGAGAGAAAGACGGCGGAATCAACCGCCAAACCTGTCATTCGTGTAGAGGATGTAACGATGCGGTTTAAGGTATCGACAAGCAATGCCTCCGGTATCAAAGAGTATCTGATCCAGTGGCTCAAACATCAGGTGAGTTATCGGGAGTTTACAGCCCTGGATCATGTGAGTTTTGATGTCTATAAGGGTGAAATCGTCGGTATCATCGGAACCAATGGCTCTGGTAAATCGACCTTATTAAAGATTGTATCAGGAGCGCTCAATCCAACGGAGGGACATGTAGAGGTGGATCGAAGAAAGATCCAGTTACTTACCCTGGGAACCGGATTTGATATGGAACTATCCGCCAGAGAAAACGTCTATCTCAACGGATCGATCATTGGGTATTCCAGAGAGTTCTTGGATCAACATTATGATGAGATCGTTGCTTTCGCAGAATTGGAGGATTTCATGGAAGAAAAGGTCAAGAACTTTTCCAGTGGTATGGTAAGTCGTCTGGGCTTCGCCATCGCTACGGCTGGGGATGCGGCGGAAATCCTGATCCTGGACGAAGTCTTATCGGTAGGTGATGAGTTCTTCCGTAAGAAGAGCCTGGCGAGAGTCAAAGAAATGATCCACGGAGGAAGCACAGTGCTGATGGTCAGTCATGGTATGGGAACAATACTTGATAACTGTACCAAGGTTGTATGGATCGAAAAAGGAAAACTCCAGATGCTTGGAGAACCAAAGGTAGTGTGTGAGGCGTATAAGGATTTGAAAGCAGATTGAAAGAGATATTTATAATATGACAAAGAAAAAAGTGTTATACCATGCAATTAGTGCATACCAGATATATGAATTACTATTGCATTGTAACCAGTATCATATGCAAGATTATACTGTCTTATTATTGCCAGATTTTATAATAGAAAAATATCCTAATTGGCAGGAAATAAAAGATATAGGCATTTTTGACGATGTTATTCTTTTCCCATACATGCAAGTACCTCATATTGAAGAGGGGCTGTTAATGCGGTTGGATAATGTATATAACGAGGCTGTACCATACGACATAGAAGAATTTGAAAAAATTTATGTTGCGGGTGTTCATTTTTATTTTTCTGTATATCTAATAGAACATGGAAAGTCTTTTGTGGCATTTGAAGATGCTGCGGGAATGTATGATCAGGTTGAAAGATTAAAGAAAGGACTTCAATGTACGTTTCCAAAACATTTTGAAATTGCTAATAAATATGGTTTGTTTGACATGCAAAATAGAAAAATAGAAAAAGTAATCTGTAATGTACGTCCACAACATAAAAAAAATGAAATTGAAATTTTTAATATAAAACGTTCATTTAAACACCTAAATTATATACAGAAACAAGCAATGTATCATTTTTGGGGAATAACAGAAGAAAAATATAATGTGCGAAATAAAGTGATTATTATAACACAAAATTTTGTTGGGTTAGGTGTAATGAATATTCAACAACAAAAAGAAGTGTACATG
>CAVGHS010000086.1:0-8971 GCA_963629085.1 bacterium | reverse complement strand
AGAAAGTAACAAAAAAGCGTGTAAAGAAAAACGTTGAACACGGACAGGCACATATTCAGGCATCTTTCAACAATACAATTGTAACAATTACAGATGCGCAGGGAAATGCTTTATCATGGGCAAGTGCCGGTGGTCTTGGATTTAGAGGTTCAAGAAAATCTACTCCATATGCTGCACAGATGGCAGCTGAAACAGCAGCAAAGGCTGCTCTCGTTCATGGATTGAAGACAGTAGATGTTATGGTTAAGGGACCGGGATCAGGTAGAGAAGCAGCAATTCGTGCACTTTCTGCATGCGGAATCGATGTAACCAGCATCACAGACGTAACTCCAGTACCACATAATGGATGTCGTCCACCAAAGCGTAGAAGAGTTTAATAGGAGGGATAATCTAAGATGGCAGTAAATAGAACCCCAGTTCTTAAAAGATGCAGATCACTTGGTTTGGATCCTGTATATTTAGGAGTGGATAAAAAATCAAACAGACAGTTAAAGAGATCAGGAAGAAAGACTTCTGAGTATGGTCTCCAGTTGAGAGAGAAGCAGAAGGCTAAGTTTATCTATGGTGTATTAGAGAAGCCTTTCCATAACTATTTTGACATTGCAGACAGAAAGAAGGGTATGACCGGTGAAAACCTTATGACTATCCTTGAGAGCCGTCTGGACAATGTTGTATTCCGTATGGGATTTGCTAGAACACGTAGAGAAGCCAGACAGGTTGTAGATCACAAGATGTTCTTGGTAAATGGCAAGCCTGTAAACGTACCATCATACTTGGTAAAGGCTGGCGATGTTATCGAAGTTCGCGAAGCAAAGAAGAGTCTTCAGAGATTTAAGGATATCGTTGAGGTAACAAATGGCAGACTCGTTCCGGATTGGATCGATGTTGACCTTGAGAAGTTACAGGGAACTGTAAAAGAGTTACCTACAAGAGAGCAGATCGACGTACCAGTCGATGAAATGCTTATCGTCGAGTTGTACTCTAAGTAATTAGACACAATTTAGCAAGGTAAACCAGTATAAGGAGGGCCACCTAGTGTTCGATTTCGAAAAACCAAACATTGAGATCGCCGAGATCTCAGAAGACAAAAAGTATGGAAGATTTGTTGTAGAACCTTTAGAGAGAGGCTACGGAACTACACTTGGTAATTCACTTAGAAGAATCATGCTTTCTTCATTGCCAGGTGCGGCAGTAAGTCAGGTGAAAATCGAAGGCGTATTACATGAGTTCTCATCTATTCCTGGTGTTAAGGAAGATGTGACAGAGATCATCATGAACATCAAGAATCTTGCAATCCGCAACAACAGCGCAAGCAATGACCCTAAGATCGCATACATTGAGTTCGAGGGCGAAGGTGTTGTAAGAGCAAGTGATATTCAGGTGGATTCTGACATTGAGATCATGAATCCGGATCTTGTGATCGCTAATTTAAATGGTGGTGCTGACAGCAAACTCTACATGGAGTTGACCATTACGAAGGGTAGAGGATATATCAGCGCAGATAAGAATAAGTCAGAGGACACACCAATCGGTGTTATCGCTGTTGATTCTATCTACACACCAATCGAAAGAGTAAATCTGAAGGTTGAGAATACTCGTGTAGGTCAGATTACTGACTATGACAAACTTACCTTGGACGTATATACAAATGGTACAATTCAGCCAGACGAGGCAGTAAGTTTAGCTGCTAAGGTATTAAACGAGCATTTAAGCCTCTTCATCGATCTTTCTGATCGTGGAATCGAGGCTCAGGTTATGGCTGACAAGCCAATGGATCCAAAGGGCAAAGTCATGGATATGAACATCGACGAATTAGAGTTATCTGTTCGTTCTTACAACTGCTTGAAGAGAGCAGGCATCAACACTGTTGAGGAGTTATGCAACAAGACAGCAGATGATATGATGAAGGTTCGTAACCTTGGACGTAAGTCTTTGGAAGAAGTATTAGGTAAGTTAAGCGAGTTAGGACTCCAGCTTAGAACTGGAGACGAATAAAAGTCACATAGGGAGAACCGGTAAGACCAAAAGGCATGGGACTCTCATAATATCATGGATGGCATACCATGCACCTCGCGAATAAGACCAAAAGGCATCGCGAAGTGAGCCATCACATAAGGAGGAAAATGAAATGGCAAAGTATAGAAAGTTAAGCAGAACATCTTCACAGAGAAAGGCATTACTGAGAAATCAGGTAACAAACCTTTTATATCATGGAAGAATCGTTACAACAGAGGCTAAGGCAAAGGAAGTTCAGAAGATCGCTGAAGGTATCATTGCTATGGCTGTTAGAGAAAAAGACAACTTCGATGAAGTTACCGTACAGGCTAAGGTTGCCCGCAAGGACAAAGACGGCAAGCGTGTAAAGGAAGTTGTTGATGGCAAGAAGGTTACTGTATATGATACAGTAGAAAAGAAGATCAAGAAGGATCAGCCATCCCGCCTTCATGCAAGAAGAGAAATGCTTAAGGTATTATATCCTGTAAAGTCTGCTGGTAAGACTAAGAAGGAAATCAAGGAAGTTGATATGCCTAAGATGTTATTCGAGGAAATCGCTCCTAAGTATGCTGACCGTAACGGTGGTTACACAAGAATCGTAAAGATCGGATCTCGTAAGGGTGACGGTGCTTTGGAAGTAGTTCTTGAGTTAGTATAATCTATTTATGAACGAAGAAAACCTCCCGTAGTTTGAAATGCTACGGGAGGTTTTTTGTGGTTCAAATGAGATTATTTGAAAGTGACGATCGTAACACCGGCATCGCCTTCACCAAATTCGGCGAGGTGGAATTCGTCGACGATCTTTTGTTTTCTTAAATACTGATGTACTGCCTTACGCAAAGCACCGGTTCCCTTGCCATGGACGACACGGACAGATTTTAAATGAGATACATAGGCGTCATCCAGATACTTATCCAGTTTGGCTACGGCTTCATCGCCATTTAAGCCCAATAAGTTGATCTCCGGGGAGATAGTAGCAGCCTTGCTAAAGCCACCATTGCCTGTGTAACGGCTCTTTTTGCCGGTTGTCTTGGCAGCGGTATCATTATCTTCCAAAAGGACCAGGTCATTGATGTTGACCTTGGAACGCATAATGCCCATCTGCACCTGCAAGTCACCTCTGGCATTTGGCAGGGAGTAGACAGTACCGTTGATGTTCATGGAGAGCACCTTGACCGGATCACCTACGCGCAGATTCTTTGGTACTTTATGGTTCTTTGGCTTCTCTGCCTTTTTGGCACCGACAGAGGCTTTCTGGCGGCTGTCTGCTAATTTCTTACCGACAGAGGCACGCTTGGCTTCCATCTTGGCAATATCCGGGTTGGAATGACTGTATTTGTTGAAGTCGCGTATGGTCTCGTCTGCAATCTGCTTGGCTTCCTGTAAGATGTGGGAAGCATCCTCATTTGCCTGACGCAGGATCTTATCCTTAGAGGCATTCAGCCGTTCTTCACGTTCTTTTAATTTCTTTTGCAGATCTGCAATTTCTTTTTTTTGTCGTGCAATTTCCTCACTGTCACGCATCATAGCAACTCGTCTTTGCTCTAAGTCGACCATGAGGTTCTCAAAATTCTGGTCATCTTCCGTGACATGGGTCTTGGCATCCGCGATCAGGTCATCTGACAGACCGAGTTTTTTAGAGATAGCAAAGGCATTGCTCTTTCCCGGAATACCGATGAGCAGATGATAGGTCGGACTCAAGGTTTCTACGGAAAATTCACAACAGGCATTTTCTACGCCGGGGGTGGATAAAGCATACATTTTTAACTCACTGTAGTGGGTAGTCGCCATGGTGAGGACACCGCGCTCATGTAAACTGGATAAGATAGCAGTCGCAAGGGCTGCGCCTTCCTTGGGGTCTGTACCGGCACACAATTCATCAAAAAGACAGAGGTAATGTCCACTGGATCTCTCCACCTCCCGTAAGATATGCACAATATTTGTCATATGTGAGGAGAAAGTCGAGAGGGACTGTTCAATACTCTGTTCGTCTCCGATGTCAGCAAAGATATCATCAAACACGGCTAACTGGCTACGATCCCTGGTCGGGATATGCAGTCCTGCCTGCCCCATCAGGCTGAGCAGTCCGCAGGTCTTGAGGGAGACCGTCTTACCACCGGTATTTGGACCGGTCACAATGAGGAGATTATAGTCCTTCCCCAATGTCAGATCGATCGGTACGACCTGCTTTGGATCCAAAAGAGGATGTCTTGCCGCGCGCAGGTGAATGATACCATCCGTATGAAACTCCGGCTCGACAGCGTTCATCTTGCGGGCGAGTTCTCCCTTGGCAAAGATGAAGTCCAGTTCTGCCAAGATCAAAAAATCCTGTGAGAGTTCCGCGGTCTGCTCTGCAACCAGATTGGATAAGTCGGCTAAGATCTTTTCGATTTCTTCTGCTTCCTGCAATTCCAGTTCACGCAGGGAGTTGTTGAGGTTGACAACAGACATAGGTTCAATAAAGAGGGTCGATCCGCTAGAGGACTGGTCATGCACCATGCCGGGAACGTAGTTCTTATATTCCGCCTTGACCGGCAGACAGTAGCGTCCGCCACGGACCGTGATCACGCCATCCTGTAAGTAAGAACGGGTCGTGTTATTATTTAACATGGTATTCATCTGGGTGCGGATACGCTCGCCGATGACATTTTTTTGCCGACGGATATTTTTCAGTCCCGGACTGGCATCATCCGCTATGGTATCCTCTGATAAGATACAGTGGCGGATCTCATCACAGATTGGTGTGAGAGGTTCCAGATCATTGAAAAAGGGTGCCAGGTGATCGCCTGCGATCGCGGCATCATTTTCACTGCGTCCATAGGTCTTGACCCGCTTGGTCACCTCTAAAAGGGAGGCGATCGCCAGCAGTTCTGAGATGGTCAAAGAGGACCCGATCTCCAGATGTTTGAGAAAAGGTCGTACATCCGTAATGCCGGAGAAGGATACGCTTCCCCGTTTAAAGATGCGGCTGAGGGCATCCTTAGTCTCTGCCTGCATGCGTTTGATCTGTGAAAGATCGGAAACGGGTAGGAGGTCACGACAATATGCCTTTCCCTGTGCGCTGCCGGCACATTGCTCCAATAGAGCGATTATTTTGTTGTATTCGAGTGTTTTTAATGCTTTCTTATTCATAAAATGTATTATACACAAAAATATATTGAAAGACCAGTCATTCAACCGTATAATAAAAACTGCGTGAATGTAGTAAATATAGGGCGTAAGGGCATATAGAGGTATGTATCGCAAGAAGACGCTCTGCATAGAAGAGGAGAATGTAATGAGATTTATCAAAGACCTCACAGAGGGAGAAAGAATCAATGAAATATATTTGTGCCGCAAAAAGCAATCGGCGCTGACCAAGGCGGGAAAGCCGTATGAGAGCCTGATGCTACAGGATAAGACGGGAACCCTGGATGCCAAGATCTGGGAACCGAGTTCCATGGGCATCGATGATTACGACGAACTGGATTATATCTGGGTGCAGGGGGATATCACCTCTTTTCAGGGGGCCTATCAGTTAAATATCAAGAGACTGCGTGTGGCACAGGAGGGTGAGTACATACCGGCGGACTATCTTCCATGTTCGGATAAGGATGTGGATCTCATGTATAAGGAGTTGCTGGGCTTTATCGAGACGATCAAGGCACCATATATGAAGCAGTTGCTTTTGAGTTTCTTTGCAGACGAGGAGTTTGCAAAGCGTTTCAAGTTCCATTCTGCTGCCAAGAGCGTGCATCACGGCTATGTCGGCGGACTTTTGGAGCATACGCTGGGCGTGACGAAAAACTGTGATTTTTATGCGCAGACCTATCTGATCTTAAATCGTGATTTACTTTTGACGGCTGCTATCTTCCATGATATCGGAAAACTGGATGAACTTTCTCCATTCCCACAGAACGACTATACCGATGAGGGGCAGCTGCTGGGTCATATCATGATCGGTGCTGCCAAGGTGCAGGAACGCATCAATACGATCGAGGGATTCCCGGAAGTCAAAGCAAGAGAACTCATTCACTGTATTTTGGCACATCATGGCGAATTGGAATTTGGTTCGCCGAAGAAGCCTGCGATCGCAGAGGCTGTCGCACTTAGTTTTGCAGACAACATTGATGCCAAGATGGAGACCATGAAAGAGGCACTTGGCAATGTGGCAGAGGGTGATCTCAAGTGGCAGGGATTCAATCGTTTGTTTGATTCCAATATCAGAAAGACCAGTACAGAGGAATAATATGAAAAAGAATGATACCTTTATCCTGAAAATTGAAGATATGGGCATCGGCGGTGAGGGCATTGGCAAATATGAGGGGATGACCTTTTTTGTCAAAGATGCCGTCATTGGAGACGAGATTCTTGCGGGCGTGACTAAGCTGAAAAAAGGCTATGGCTACGCCCGCCTTGTTGAAATTGTGAAACCATCGCCGAAGCGAGTGGACGCACCATGTAAGATAGCAAGACAGTGCGGGGGATGCCAGATCCAGAATCTCAGTTATGAGGAGCAGTTGACACTCAAACAGAAAAAAGTTGAAAATAATCTAAAGCGGATTGGCGGCTTTTCACAAGAACAGGTGGACAAAGTCATGGAGCCTGTGGTCGGGATGGAGAATCCATTTCGTTATCGTAACAAGGCACAGTTTCCTTGCGGCTATGACAAGGATGGCAATATCGTATTTGGATTTTATGCGGCAAGGAGCCATCAGGTCATACCAATCGATGACTGCCTACTGGGAGTTGAGGAGAATGCCAAGATCCTGACTAAGATCAAGGAATATATGGAAGCCTGTCATATCAAGCCCTATGACGAGACGACAGGGAAGGGACTACTACGCCATGTTTTGATACGCAAAGGTTTTTGTAGTGGACAAGTCATGGTATGTCTGATCATCAATGGGGACAAATTGCCGCAGGCAGAGCGTCTGGTGGAGAGATTATCGCAAATTCCGGATATGCAGAGTATTTCTTATAATGTAAATAAGGAAAAGACCAACCGGATCCTAGGAGACGAGGTGCATCTTTTGTGGGGCGATCTGTGTATCCGTGATACCATTCATCGTGTCAAAGAAGAGGAGACAGGTGCATTTACAAGGACAGATGAGAGCGTGACGTTTGCTATCTCGCCGAAATCCTTTTATCAGGTAAATCCGGTGCAGACAGAGAAATTATATAGTCTTGCCTTAGAGTATGCGGGACTGACCGGGCAGGAGATCGTCTGGGATCTTTACTGCGGTATCGGGACTATTTCTTTATTTTTGGCACAGGCGGCAAAGCATGTGTATGGCGTGGAGATCGTGCCGGAAGCCATTGCAGATGCCAGAGAAAATACCAAGAATAATCAGATCGACAATGCAACTTTTTATGTAGGAAAGGCAGAAGAAGTCCTGCCAGCCTGGGTAGAAGAACATGCAGATGATGGTGACGAGGGCTTGCACCCGGATGTGATCGTGGTGGATCCACCGCGCAAGGGCTGCGATGAGAAATGTCTGGAAACCATGGTTGCCATGGCACCAGAGCGGATCGTCTATGTCAGTTGCGATTCCGCCACCTTGGCAAGGGATCTCAAGTATTTGCAGGAGCATGGATATGAGACGAAACGCGTGCGCCCGGTCGACCAATTTTGCCACTCCATGCATGTGGAAAGTGTGTGTTTGCTGACAAAAGCATGATTTAAAGAATGTGATGAAGAAAATGCGAACAGAACAAGTAGAACTTACAGTGTTATGCCTGATACATGATGGAGACACTTATTTGTTGCAAGACAGAGTAAAGACGGATTGGAAGGGGTACACTCTTCCAGGGGGACATATCGAACTGGGAGAGTCTATCGTAGATGCCGTTGTTAGAGAAATGAAGGAAGAAACCGGGCTTGCGATTAAATCTCCGCGACTTTGTGGTGTAAAGCAGTTTCCAATCGAGAGCGGTCGTTATATCGTCTTTCTTTTTGAAACAGACCAGTTTGACGGAAAACTGGTGGATTCTGATGAAGGTAAGATGCATTGGGTTAAAAAATCAGAATTGCCAAATGTGAATTTGGTTGATGATTTTGATGAATTGATTGAAGTTATGCTGAGCGATAGTCTAACAGAATTTCAGTATATCATTGAGCATGATGAATGGATGGTTGTGAAGAAATAATCAAATATAAGCAGCAATTCGGATATGGAATAGGGTTCGGGACATAACAAAATAATACTTGATAAATGCAAAGCAAAACTGTAAAGGGATTACTTTAATCTGTAATAACAGGTTCCTTTACCCTTGCCTTCTTTTTTTATTTCTCCTAATGAAATAAGATCTCTAAACGCTTTTTCTATGGAACTGTTGCTAAGGGTAGGGCAAAGTTCCCGAATATCCTGTTTATTGAAACGACCTATTTTATACATGCTTGCTTGTCTTACCATCTCAAGAGCAGGCAGTTTCGTTTCAATGAGTGAAAAACGGTCCTCAAGATCTTTGGAGGCTGCAAGAATGGTTCCAAGCAAATATTTAATAAAAGGCACTACATCCTCAGTACTCTCATGCCATCCGTGTTGTGCCTGAGAAAGTGCATTGTAATATAGGTCTTTATTCTTGGCAATTTTTGCTTCCAGAGAAATATACTTTCCGGCATAAAAGCCATTTCTATATAGAAGTAATGTTGTGAGCAGACGACTCATTCTGCCATTACCATCATTAAAGGGATGGATACACAAAAAATCATGGATGAAGATAGGAATAACAATTAGCGGTTCTACTTCCATATTTCCAATCACACGATTATACTCCTCGCAGATTTTATCCAAGGCTTTCGGTGTTTCAAAAGGGGAAAGAGGAGTAAATAATGTTTGAACATGTCCATCCGGATATGTTGCACTTATATAATTTTGCACACTTTTCGTTTTGCCTCCCATAGGATTATTCATATGGCTATATAAAATCCTGTGAAGTTGCAAGATGTAGTTTTGAGAAATAGGAATAGCATCAAAACTTTCGTGGATAATAT
>CAVGHS010000085.1:0-9263 GCA_963629085.1 bacterium | reverse complement strand
ATATATGATTATCTCACATATATTTTCGATTCGCAAAAATATCTTTTGACGCTTCATAAATAACCTCCTACTGTGAACCAAAGGAAACAGATGAACCAATGCCGTCAGGCATTGGAGCTACATACATAATAATTCCCTTTCCGCTTGCTCTGACCTTGTCTATCTGTACTTGATATGAAACGATAGCCACACCAGCAACATAAAGACCAATACTGCAGGCTTGACTTATGAGAGGCTTTGCAGTAAGCAGAAAAGGAATAATACCAGATAAGGTGCATCCAATGCCCGCTTTAGTAATAGCACTTGATAAGTCGCTTGCTTCTGCTGAATTCATATAAACAAGTACCATTCCTGTTGCCCAGACAACGACTTTGCTTTGTCCTTTGGCTCTAGCACTTGTGCGTGCACTCTTAACATTGGAAGATCGGGTGTCTGTATATAATGTTACAGAGTAGTCATCTGCAATAGTAGCCCCTTGTGATATAACCATTCGATAATTCTTTGCATATCATCAAAACTTAATAGCATGATACTCACCTCCTAAAACAGGTATATCATGCCTCTTTTGGGGAAAACAACGGAAGTATAACAAGCGGTCAAAATAAAAAACGAACGGTCATTAAAGGATAATATCTACCATAAAAATGTGATTTGTAGAATCAAAATTTATGGTTCCATTATAATGGGCGACAATATCTTTTATATTCTGAATGCCGAATCCGTGGTGTTTGACATCTGTTTTAGAAGTAAAAGTTCCTAACTGTTTAATATCAATAGATTCTTCGATCGGATTTTCACAATGAATGATCAAATGTGTTTGATAGGTGCGGAATGCTAATGTTACTGACCACTGAGGAGAAACTTGCTGACAGTATTCCATAGCATTTTTTAATAAATTGGAAACGATAATACATAAATCATCTTCGGAACATGTTGTTGTGGATGGAACGACACCTTGGCAGATTAAAGGAATATGATATATCTGCTGGATATGCGTTATGGTGGCGTTAAGCAGATCGTTTCCTACATCATAAATAGGTGGTGTATGAGATAAGTGCTCCATATTCTTCTGGATATAATCTTGTGCTTTTTCATATTCCTGTGTTTCTATATAGTGGTCGAGGGTAAGAAAATGCTGCTTCATTTCATGCTTGATTTTACGGATTTCGGTGATTTGGTTTTCAAGTACATGGTAGTAATCTCTAGTTGTATGGAGAAGACTGTCTTTTAAATATAGTGCATTACGGTATTGTATGCGCATAACATCACTGAAAAGGACAACAAGTCCAAGGATATAAGTAAATTCCGTTAAAGTCGAAAGCATGATATACATAACGATACTCAAATATTGATATTCTTCACGAAAAAGAATGGTAGCGTAACTACTGATAAAAGAGCCTACAATACCAATTAGAATACCTATGACATAGTAAGTAGAGGAAATTGAAATGTCCTTTAAGCGTGGATACATTGTTTTCTTGTAGATGTAATATATGAGTAGTAAGCATATAATATCGCATATATTGGCAATACAGGTTTTGCTAAAGATTTCAGATAATTGTTCATGTTGATAAGAAAGAATGTCAAGAAGTGTGCGGATAGGGTTATCAATAATATCAACATAAAAATAAGCAAAAAGAGCATGAATGCACAGAGTCCACCATTTCCCACAAAAAAGAATTAGGGCGGAGATACAAAGTAGCAGGATGCCGACAAAGACACCTAATACACTAGGGAGAATATAGTTCGTGATAGCAACGCCCAGTGAGAGAATCAGAACAAGGATGGTCGGATGCTTGCGACGATATTCCATATTACCCAAAAGGTGCATCCACAACAGTATAGAAATAGTATTTAGTATAGTATTCAATATGGTTATCATTAGTTTGCGTTCCTTAATATAAATTTGGTGTATTGTTCTTTTATATAATTTTTCTGACGACGGCTTATAGGGATAGATTCCTTATTAAAAAGAAGAATCTCATTACCTAGTTTATCAATTTGAGCATAATGAATAATGTAAGACTTATGGCATCGTCCAAACTTATTCTGTGGTAAAATATTTTCCCAATGACTGATGGACTCGTCACAGAAAAGAGATTGCTTGTCCACCAGATGAATGATGGTGTATTGTTTTGAGGCTTCTATATATGCTATATCTCGTAAATATAACATTTGCAATTCTTGTGAGTGATTTCGGATAAAAACTTTATCCTGCTCATTTTCAATTTTATCTAATAGTCGAGTCACTTGTGTGAGTAGTACTTTGCAGTCAATCGGTTTAGAGATAAATCCATAAACGTTCTTTCCGAAAGCGGATGGCATAAGTTCGTCATGGCTGGTTACAAATAGAATTTTATAGGGAGTGTTTCTTTGCTCTAATGCATTTTTTACGGAAATTCCGTTCATCCCCTGCATTTCTATGTCTAAAATCAATAAATCAAATTCGCAATGGAACACATCCTCTCCATTATCACATTCTGTTATTTTTAAAGAAGGGTATTGTGTAACAAGTGGTGCGAGGATTTGCAGAATGTTTTTTCTTATATAGGCTTCGTCATCACAGATCAGTATCTTCATAATATCAATATCCTTGTAAATAAAGTATTTCCATAATGTTAGCATAATACAATTTCAGAGGAAATATATGCAAAAAATCGTCTTTTCGTATGTTTTTTGGAGTGGTTTCCAGACAAAGAAGGATAAAACAGTTGCCTTTTTGAGACAAGTGATATAAAACTATATTGGAGTAAGAGCGAATTTTGTTTCGTAGGAGGAGTTTAAAAGTGAAAGTTATCATTGCTGGTGCCGGAAAAGTCGGCTGTATGCTGACCAAAAAACTGCTGGCAGAAGGTTATGAAGTCACATTGATCGATAACAATCAACAGGTCATGGAGATGTGTTCTGACCGCTTCGATGTCATGAGCGTGCAGGGAAACTGTGCATCCATGGAAGTGTTAGAGCAGGCAAATATCCGTAAGGCAGACCTTTTGATCGCGGTAGCGGGAAAGGATGAGTTCAATCTTTTGTGCTGCATGACAGCGCATGGCATGAACCCGGACATCCACACGATCGCCCGTATCCGTAACCCTGAGTATGGCGACCAGATCTATAAAATGAGAGATACCTTTGCCTTGTCTATGACGGTCAACCCGGAAAGACAGGCAGCCATTGAGATTGACCGCTTGCTAAAATACCCTGGCTTTTTGCGAAGAGATACCTTTGCACGAGGCAGGGCAGAGATCGTGGAATTGAAGATAAAAGAGAATTCCAAACTTTGCAACATTGCACTGAACGATCTGAATTCGATCGTAAAGAGCAAAGTCTTGGTGTGCGCGGTACGAAGAAACGGCGTGGTCAGTGCACCGGATGGACATTTCGTCTTAAAAGAAGGCGACCGTATCTATGTAACAGCGGCAGCCAAGGAATTGACAAGCCTTTTGAAAAATCTGGGCATCATTACCCACAAGGTAAAACGCGTGATTCTGTGTGGTGGTGGAAAGGTCAGTTTTTATCTGGCACAGATGTTGGCACGCGCCGGTATCGATGTGCATATGATCGAAAAAGACAGAGACCGTTGTGTGGAACTGGCAAAGTATCTGCCGGATGTATCTGTGATCTGGGGGGATGCCAGCAATCAGGCTTTCCTAGAGAGCGAGGGCTTAGAGCAGTGTGATGCACTGGTTACCATGACCAGTTATGATGAGATGAATATGATCATTTCTCTTTATGCACAGAACTGTAATATCGATCAGGTCATCACAAAGGTAGACCATACGGAAAATTCCATGATCCAGGATATACTGAATCTGGGAAGCCTTGTCTGCCCGAAAGAGTTGTGTTGTAACCAGATCGTGCGTTATGTGCGAGCCATGGAAAATACCACAGGTGCGGCACTATCCGTCCATTCTTTTGCAGAGGGACAGATGGAGGCACTGGAATTCCGTGTGGATGAAAAGACCAGGAATTGTGGCAGGCCATTAAAGGAATTGCAGTTGCGCAAGAATGTCCTGATCGCTTGTATCACACGCGGTAAAATGCCGATCATCCCGGACGGTGAATCGACCTTTGAGGTGGGAGATACTCTGGTTGTCGTAACGAATGGCGATGTCGTTCTTCACACATTAAATGATATGTTTGCATAATATAAATTAGAGTAACGAGGTTTGTTATGAACTATAAAATGGTGGGACGCTTTATGTCCCTGGTGGTCATTACGGAAGCCGTCTTTATGGTGCCGGCCTGGATCATTAGTTTAGTCCGCGGGGAAGCGGCTTCCATATCTGCATTTTCGGCGACGATCATCGGATCGATCCTGATCGGATTGTTTGTCTATATGCTCTGTCGTAAAGCAGAAATGCGGTTTTACGCCAGAGAAGGTCTGGTCAGCGCCGGACTCGGCTGGGCGCTCATGAGTTTGGTGGGCTGTATGCCGTTTTTTATCTCCGGCGAGATCCCGGCTTTTATTGATGCTTATTTTGAGACGGTCTCCGGTTTTACGACAACGGGAGCGTCCATTTTGACAGACGTAGAGGCTATGTCTTATGGCATGCTCTACTGGCGTAGTTTTACTCATTGGCTGGGTGGTATGGGTGTTATGGTATTTTTGCTGGCAGTCATTCCTGCCAGTGGCAAGGGCAATGGCTTTACCATGCACCTGCTTCGTGCGGAAAGCCCGGGACCAAATGTCGGCAAACTGGTGCCGCGTATGCGTCAGACGGCAACCATTCTATATGCACTCTATGTGGTGCTGACGATCATCTGCTTCCTCTTTTTGCTTTTGGGAAAGATGGATCCCTTTGAAGCCATCTGTACGGCATATGGAACGGCAGGCACAGGCGGTTTTGGTATAAAAAATGACAGTATGGCAGGTTACAGTGTCTACATCCAGAATGTATGCACTGTATTTATGATCCTCTTTGGTGTCAATTTTACCTGTTACTATATGCTCCTTTTGGGTAAGGTAAAGGATGTCTTAAAAGACGAAGAATTGAAGTTATATCTGGGATTGATCCTAAGCAGCGTGGTTCTGATCTCCATCAATACCAGACATCTTTTCCATAGTCTGGGTGAGACGGTACAGCAGGTGTTCTTTCAGGTGGCGACTATCATCACAACGACCGGCTTTGCTACTACGGACTTTGACCTCTGGCCGACTTTTTCCAAGGCGATCCTTATTATATTGATGTTCTGTGGAGCCAGTGCCGGAAGTACCGGCGGTGGATTTAAGTGCGGACGTATCCTGCTCTTGTTCAAGAATCTGCGCCGCAACCTGCAAAAGACCCTGAATCCACAAAAGATCTTAGTGGTAAGAAACAATGGCCAGGTTGTCAGTGAGAAGGTGCTGGACAATCTCAACACTTACCTGATCGCCTATGTTATGATCATGATCGTCAGTTTTCTTGTGATCTGTCTGGACGGTAAGAGCCTGACAACGACCATGACATCGGTCATTGCCTGCTTTAACAACATCGGACCGGGCTTAGATGGAGTCGGACCGACCTGCAATTACCACGATTTTGGCATCCTGTCAAAAATTGTATTGATTTTTGATATGTTGGCAGGACGACTGGAAATTTTCCCAATTATGATCCTGCTTTCCAGAAATACCTGGAAGAAGTTGGGATAAAGGTTGAAATCTCAGCATAAAATGCCGATAAATTCCGTATAAAGATCACGGGATTGGCATATATTTCAAGGGCAGAATCCTTGAAATATCAGCCTATAGAGGCTATAATACTTTAAAAATCACTATCTTACTGTGATGATAGTGGAAGTAGTTTTTTAGATAAGAGGATGAGGTGCATGAAAGGCAAGAAGATCATTTCATTGTTATTAGCAGGAACCATGGCTGTGGCATCGGCAGTCTGTCTGTTGCCAAATCATATCAAGGATGTGCAGGCATCAGACAGCATAGTATGTGATGGCAATAGTGCGGATTGGGGCAGTATCGCAAGCCGTGGTTCGTCCGATGGTTCAGTCAGTGATTGGAAAGTGTGTGTGTCAGGTACTTATCTGTATCTGTATGTAGCACAGAATCCGACAGGTGCCTATGGGGAAGCGATCGGCAATACGCAGGTCGGCATTACATATAATGAAAGTCAACTATACAATGCCAATTACAGTACGATCCAGTTTGTGCAGGACTGGTCAGACGGCAGTGGATCTTATGTTGTCAAAGACGGTTGGAGCAACAATATATCCGGGGCACAGGTAGTCTTTGAGGGAGGCAATGCAGATTACAACGTAGACTCTGCTTTTGCAGAAGTTGCCATTCCAAGATCCTGGTTCCCATCTGAGGACTTTACGCTGACTTATGCCGGTAAATCCATTGCAGGCAGCGACATTGCGACTATCGATGGCGCAGCAAGCCTGCAAAAGCAGAAAGACGAGACCGGATATGGCAACGGCAATTCTTCGGAAGCATCTACAGAGGAGACGGTGGAAGCGGAAGACGAGACCGGGGACGATATGACAGACGATGCCAACACGGATGTCACTACGACGGCGGCAAATGGCATCACTATCGATGGAAACTTCTCCGATTGGAATAATGTGCAAAAGACACAGAATCCGGCAAGTGCCCTGAAGGAAGGTGCGGCTGTCTGGATCGGCGATTATGTTTACCTTTATCTGCGTGAGCAGGACTGGTGGGATGGATGTGCTACACAGGTAGGACCATGGAATAATGGTACCTATTGTATAGAATTGAGTGACGGAACCAAGACCAACATATTGATCAGCAATCAGGTCGTATATGTCAGATCCGGTAAGGAGCTGCGTGAATTGGATTTCCGTTATAGCAATCATGAGTACGAGATTGCAGTTCCGATATCCAGTCTGCAGGGATTTAACGATAAAATTACATCCCTCAATTTTGGCATTATGACAGAGACGACACCGATCTATATCACACAGGGCTGCGTCAACCAGTCCCCAAGCATTGATACAGGAGATACGACAACAGGTACTCTGAAAAAGATTTCCTATGATTATGATTTTTCCGATTGGGAAGGTTATCAAAAGACATCCATTGGTTATAATACCAAGGCAGATTCCTCTGCGGCTTTATATTCCGATGGGGATGTGCTCTTTGGTTATGTTGATTATTATGGTGCTTATTATCGGGATGCATTCAATTATATTACCCTGAGTCTGAATGGGCAGAACAGTTGGGATACGATCTACTTTACCCTGCGAGGTGTAGATGCCAATGGCAATGTGCAGCAGTGGAATCAGGCGACAGGTCTGAGACCCGGAGATTACGAGTATTATCTCTTTGATACAGCATATGTAGGATCTGCTACCAACATCAACAATCCATGGACTTTTACATATGGCAGAGCCTATATCCATGTTGACAAGACCGGCAGAGCACAGATGGAATATTATATTGATATTCCGAAATTGGTAGAGGTTGTAAATAGAACACCGAAACAGTGGGGCGCTTATGACTGGAATATCAAGCAGTCTGATATCAAGACATTCCATGTAAATTATGTCCGTATCGGACCGCAGTGGGTATCCTGTGGCGGCACGTCAACAGGTCCGATCGTAGGTATTCTCTTATGCCTCGCGGTTGTTGTTTTTGCACAGGTATATCGTAAAAAACGTACCGGAAGGTTAGCATGAAAAATATCATTGGATTTGTTTTAATCGGAGCTTGGATTTATATATACTATCTGATGCATAAGGCGCAGTTAAAGGCCTGGAAGTATTTTTGGGGAGCCTGCGGACTCTTTGTCATCATGATGGTATGGGTACGGCCAATCATGACCCAGCCACTGGCAGAAGTAGTTGCTGCCGTGGCTGGTGTTTTTGGTGATGTCACAGGTATGTACACGGCATTTTTCAAGTATGGCGTGCTGTTTGTGGACTCTATTGACGGGGCAATCACGCTTCAGATTGATTTCGAGTGTTCCGGTATCTTGGAGATCATGGTATATCTGGCAGTACTTGTTTTCTTTGAGGTATATAACATTTTTGAACGTATCATCGTAAGTGTGATTGGCATTTTTTATATTATTCTTGCCAATGCACTTCGCATTGCCGTCATCTGTACCATTATCCATTTCAATGGCATCGGTGCTTATCATATGGCACATACCATTGTGGGCAGATTGGTGTTTTATGCACTGACTGTAATATTGTATTTCTTTGTATTTACCAAGGCACAGATTATCCGGCAAAAGGTGGGAGGATTTGCGTATGGCCACGATAAATAGTGTGTTAAATTCCTTTCTTTTCTGGGCGGCGTGGATCATCATTCCTTTTATCATGGAAATGGTCCCGGCGATTGGTAACATCTTTATTTTATTTCGCAAACACAAACGCATCAAACAAAAAGAGGCGGAGGAGAAAAATCTCCGCTTTTATCCGGAGATCACATTGATGATCCCCGTATATAATTCTGCGGGTACACTGGAAGCCTGCATCCGTTCCATCTATGAGAGCGATTATCCAAATGACAGGATCAACGTGTATCTCATCAATAATCAGGGAAAAGACAACAGTTTTCAGGTATTCTGCCAGTGCCAGTCCAAGTATCCGGAACTGATCATGCAATGGCTCAATGCAGAGCAGGGCAAGTCCAAGGCTCTGAATATGGCACTCTTTAACAGCAAGGGTAAATATATCATCAACATTGACAGTGATGGTATTTTGGAGAAGTCCGCCCTGAAAAATCTGATCGCCAAATTTGAGGCTGATCCGGAGATCCAGGTCATGACAGGTGCTATTTTGATCGAGCCGCGTCTGATCGAAGAATATCCATGGGTCTTTCCAAAGTTACTGCGCAAGACAGAGTTCATGGAGTATGCACAGGCATTTCTTGCCGGACGAAACTATGCGTCTGAGACCAATTCTGTCTATACTTTATCGGGAGCATTTTCGGCATTTCGTAAGTCAGCCGTGTTAAATTCACATATGTATAATACGGACACGATTTGTGAAGATACGGAACTGACCTTCCAGATGCGTTATAACAAAAAAGAAAAAGTACAGATCTGTGAAAATGCCATCTTTTTCGTAGATCCGATCGACGACATGAATAAACTATATACGCAGAGACAACGTTGGCAGAGGGGAAGTCTGGAAGTCTCTTCCATGTTCTTAAAGGACAAATTAAAGGTCAACCGTATGTTTTCGGATCCGACCGTGCGGACGCTGGTCTACGATCATACCTTTGCTTTTCCGCGTATGATCTGGTATCTGGCATTAATCTGTCTTTTGTTCGTGAATTACTCCATACAGATGGTGCTTTT
>CAVGHS010000084.1:0-9546 GCA_963629085.1 bacterium | reverse complement strand
GAAAGTCATCGGTGGAACGAAAGGTTCTACCGGTGACTATTTTGTATGGCAGAAAATTGAGTATGACATATATACATGATATAATGGCGCATATATAAAAAGGATGAAGATTTATAAATGGTAGTAAAGGAGTTTCGCTATGAATGACAGAGAGCAGAAAGTTGCGGCAAAGGCATTTGTAGAAGTTTGGAAAGATAAAGGATATGAAAAAGGTGAAAGTCAGCCTATTTGATTAGCCCTGCTTAGAAATGTATTCGGAGTTGAGAAACCGGAAGGGTTCATAATATTTGAGGAGCAGGTTAAATTAGATCATATAAAGCCCATCAGTTTAATAAGGTAGTAATGGAAGCATATGGTTTTCCAATTAAGAATTTTACTGAATCGGACTGCGTGACAGAATTAATGAAATTATACAAAGAATTGTGTGAGAGCAATTAAAAAAGATATGAGTCCGAATTTATAGATATGATTGCGTAATTTTCAGGGAAAGAATAAACTGAGCAAAACATTAATGAATTTAAGGAAGCAGGTGTTGTACTGATGAATAAAACTGACAGAAAATACAAAGATCTGAAACAAAAACAGAAGCCATACCGTTTTTGCGCAAGATCATACTGCCGGTTGGCATATGTGAAAGTCTGGTGGCGGTGGTCTGCGTGGTTGGAAACGTGCAGGACATTCCTTTACTGGGAGCCAATCTGGCAGTATGTATCTTGTCTGTCTTATATGCGCTGATAGCCTACCTTATCCTGTTCGTGATGGAACAGCGCATGCAGTAGAGCCGGAGAAACCAAAAAGTAGAGTCATTCTACGATTCGTAGGTTTTCTCTACGGCGTCTATTCAGTATGCTTTTATCAAACAAAGGAAACGAGTAGTGATAAAAGATGAAACTGAACAAGGCTGGAATGACGGGATTCTTTTTATGCTTTATGGCAATCATATTTGGGGTGGCGACCAATGGCGGGCTGGCTACAATCGTGCAGTATCTGCATTCCCATTGCGCACAAATTGGAAAAGAGCGGAGCGGCAGAGGCACTTTCCATGGATCTTGTTGTGGATGGAGTACTATCCATTCAGGCAGGAGAGAATTCTCGCATCATAAAAGAAAAACTTTCCGCCATCGTCGAAAATGATGTCATAGATAAGGCGGGGGGAAGCCGAGGCTATGGGCTGATTGCAAAATTCTTTCCGGTTCGCTATGATGTCTTTATAATAGGAAAGCAAATAAGATAGGGATAGGAAAGATACCATGAGATTGATTTTAGCATCGGCATCGCCGAGAAGAAAAGAATTATTGGAACAGATCGGACTGGAGTTTGAAGTTCGTACCAGTGGGGCTGAGGAGATCACGACTGCGAGTCAGCCGGGTGAGATCGGGCAGGAATTATCCGGGATCAAGGCGCAGGCGGTCTGGGATACTTTGACAGATACAGAAAAAGAAGACGCAGTAGTGATCGGTGCGGATACCATCGTGTGTGTCCGGTTGCCGGAGGCTGACAATCCGGTAGAATCCGGAGAAGAAGGAAGGCAGACAGAAGAATTCTGCATCCTTGGAAAGCCAAAGGACGAGGCGGATGCCGCGCGGATGCTGCACCTTTTATCCGGTCGCATCCATCAGGTCTTTACCGGTGTGACGCTGATTACAAAAGAGGAGACAAAGACTTTTTACGAATGTACGGATGTGCATGTCGCCAAACTCTCCGAACAGGAGATCACAGATTATATTGCCACAAAAGACCCTATGGACAAGGCAGGAGCCTATGGCATACAGGGCATATTCGCAAGGCATATCATAGGGATTGAGGGCGACTACAACAATGTTGTGGGACTGCCGGTGGCATCGGTCTATCGTGAGTTAAAGCCATTTTTGATGGAACGAAAATCATATTAGTTTTATAGGATATTTTGGCACATTTTTACATGGGATATATGATAGAATATATCTCAAAATGAAGAGTGCCGCGAAGAAGAAAAATCTGACGCATTGCGGTAAGATTTTTCTTTTTTTATGGTGATGAGGAAAAGATACACATTTGTGCGGTACAAAAAGGACGGAAAACAATGCAGGATTATATTACAACGTACACAAAAAAACATTTTACCATTATGGAGCCCAAGATGGAGGATATTGATATCAATGATATAGCCCATGCACTTTCTTTGATGACGCGTGCGAACGGACATTTTGGACAATTTTATTCGGTGGCACAGCATTCGGTCGGATGTGCTTATGAGGCGTTGGAACGTGACCATAGCGCCCGCGTGGTTCTGGGCTGTCTGCTCCATGATGCCAGTGAAGCCTACATGGCAGATATTACCAGACCTCTCAAGCAGCATATGCCGGAGTATCTGGCAGCAGAAGAAAAGTTGCAAAATATGATCTTTGAAAAGTTTTTGGGACAGTGTCCGTCAGCAGAAGAAATGGCGCAGATCAAGGCGATTGATGATGCTATGCTATTTCATGAGTTTAAATGTTTTATGAATGAAGAACTGGATATTCCGGAGCACGAGATTCTGACCAGACCGGCATTTAGTACCAAGCCGTTTGAAGATGTGGAGGAGGACTTTCTCCTTATGTTCCACAAGATCAGCGCCCTGCTGTAGTGGCTTCTCAAAAAAATAAAGGAAAATGTCCTTTGACGCGTAAAAAGAAATAAGAGAGTGTTTATTTTTTGAAAGGACATGACTATGACCATAAGAGAAACCATTGAGGATATGGAGCGTGAAACACTCAGTCCTTATGCAACCTTGAGCGAAAATTCAAGGGGGCGTGAGCGGGAGGAACCGCAGTGTGACATCCGTCCGGTCTTTCAAAGAGACCGCGACCGTATCTTACATTGCAAGTCTTTCCGTCGTTTGAAAAATAAGACCCAGGTTTTTCTGACACCAAAGGGCGACCATTACCGCACGCGTATGTCGCATACGCTTGAGGTATCACAGAATGCCAGAACCATCGGCAAGGCACTCCGCCTGAACGAAGATCTGGTGGAGGCGATCGCACTGGGGCACGATCTGGGACACACACCGTTTGGACACGCGGGAGAGCGGACGCTCAACGAACTGTGTCAGGGCGGTTTTGTACATAGCGAACAGAGCGTGCGCATTGTAGAACATCTGGAAAAAGATGGCGAGGGACTAAACCTGACATGGGAAGTGCGCGACGGCATCCGCAATCACCAGACCAGCACCATTCCGGCGACACCGGAGGGAAAGATCGTCCGTTTATCCGATAAGATCGCCTATATCAACCATGATATCGATGATGCCATCCGCGGATTGATCCTGACCGAGGATGATATTCCAAAGGAACTGCGCAATACCTTAGGGCATACGACCAGGGAGCGTCTGGACAATCTGATCCATGATGTCATCATGAGCAGTCTGCACAATATCGATGTGATGGATAAGGAATGCCGCAACGACCTGGAGCCGATCGCCATGTCTGCGGAGATGGAACAGGCAATGTATGATCTGCGCAAATTTATGTTTTCCAATGTATATCAGAACCCGGTCGCAAAGGCGGAAGAAGTCAAAG
Source organism: bacterium (assembly GCA_963629085.1). Classification (GTDB taxonomy): domain Bacteria; phylum Bacillota; class Clostridia; order Lachnospirales; family Lachnospiraceae; genus Pararoseburia. The sequence goes on along the minus strand of CAVGHS010000084.1, from coordinate 6,010 downwards.
CCCAGCGTATGCTGAGCCAGTTGTTTGAATATTACATGGAGCATATCGACCAGTTGCCGGTCAAATATACGCGCATGATCGAGGAAGGGCATGAGGCAAAAGACCGCGTGGTCTGCGATTACATTGCTGGTATGACGGATCAATATGCCGTTACCAAGTTCAACGAATTTTTCATGCCGCTGTCCTGGCAGGTAGACGGATACTAATGGAAAAGAGGCAAAATTATGCCATATTATGATAACGATACCATCGAGGAAGTGCGTTCCCGCAACGACATTGTCGATGTGATATCACAATATGTTCATTTACAAAAAAAAGGCTCGTCCTATTTTGGACTCTGTCCTTTTCATAGTGAGAAAACAGGTTCTTTTTCCGTCACGCCGTCCAAGCAGATGTACTATTGCTTCGGCTGCGGTGCGGGAGGCAATGTTTTCACTTTTTTGATGGAGTACGAAAACTTCACCTTCTCGGAGGCTATGGAGGCACTGGCAGACCGCGCCGGGATCGAACTTCCCAAGCAGGAGATGACTTCCGAGGCTAGGCGGGAGGCGGATAAGCGGAACCTACTATTTGAGATCAACAAAGAAGCAGCCAAATACTTTTACAGTCTGCTCCGCAGTCAAAAAGGAAAATTAGCCTACCAGTATTTTTCCAAAAGAGAACTGTCCCCGGAGACCATGCAAAAGTTTGGTCTGGGATACTCGGACAAGTACAGCAATGACCTATATCAGTATCTGCGAAAAAAGGGCTATACAGATGAAATCCTAAAGGATAGCGGACTGGTGACCATAGACGAGGCGCGTGGGGCACATGACAAGTTCTGGAACCGTGCCATGTTTCCTATCATGGATGCCAACAACAAAGTGGTGGCATTTGGCGGGCGTGTCATGGGCGATGGAGAGCCAAAATATCTAAACTCCCCAGAGACCATGATCTTTAACAAGAGCCGGACGCTTTACGGTCTGCAACTGGCAAGGCGGACGAAAAAAGATCAGTTCATCCTCTGCGAGGGCTATATGGATGTGATCGCCCTGCATCAGGCAGGCTTTGACAATGCGATCGCTTCCCTTGGAACGGCACTGACCAGTGGACATGCCAATATGATCAAGCGGTATGGCAAGGATGTCTATCTGAGTTACGATTCCGATGGCGCGGGCACCAAGGCAGCCCTGCGTGCTATCCCGATCCTAAAAGAAGCCGGGATCACCTGTAAGGTCATCAACATGAAGCCGCACAAAGACCCGGACGAATTTATCAAAGCCTTAGGGGCAGAGGAGTACCAGCGCAGGATCGATGAGGCGGAAAATAGTTTCCTTTTTACCATCCGCATTTTGGAGCGCGACTACGACATGAGCGACCCGGAGAGCAAATCGGCTTTCTATTATGAAGTGGCAAAACGGATCCTGGAATTTCCGGAGGAATTGGAACGCAACAATTATATCGAAGCAATCGCCAGCCGCTATCAGGTCGGCTTTGACAATATGCGCCAGATGGTCAATCATCTGGGAACCAAGGGTGGCATCATCAGTGAGCGTGAGCCACAACGGCTCAAGTCCGGCGTACAAAAGAAAAAGACCAGAGAGGACGGCATGATGCAGTCACAGCGTCTGCTTCTGACATGGCTGGTCGAACGACCGCAGATCTATGCTGCCATCCGGGACTATATCGAACCGGCGGATTTTACCGAGGGCATTTATGAGACAGTGGCGCGGGAACTCTTTACCCAGTTTGCAGAGGGGGGAGAACTCAATCCGGCGCGGATCGTCAGCCTTTTTTCCGATGAGGAGAGCCAGAGGCAGGTGGCAGAGATCTTTAATACAAACGTGCAGGGGATGGAAACCGATGCCGATTGGGAAAAGGCGATCCGTGAGACTTTGGTGCGGATCAAGCAGAACAGCATGGAGCAGAGGCGACGCAACTTAGACCCTACCGATATGAATGGTCTGAAACAGATCATAGACGATAAACGCAGACTTCAGGAGATGGAGAAATTGCATATTTCCTTTAAATAAGGGCAAAATACATGAGAGAGGATGTAAAAATGGCGAAAAAAAGCGAAAGCACAGTAGAAACACAAGAAGTGGTAGAAGAAAGCGTAAAGACGGAGGAAAAGACAGAGACAAAGTCCGGCGCAAAGAAGACTACCGCCAAGAAAACGACTGCAAAAAAGAGCAGTAAAAAGACAGAAAATGCTGAAAATGCAAAAGAAGATGATGCAAAAAAGGCAGAATTTCAGAAGAAATTGGGCGAGTTATTGGAACTTGCCAAGGACAGAAAGAATGTTCTTGAGTATCAGGAGATCAGTGATTATTTCAAAGATATGCAGTTATTGCCGGATCAGTTCGAGGCGATTTTGGATTTCCTGGAGAAAAACAACATTGATGTCTTGCGTTTGCAGGACAATGACGACGACATCATTTTAGATGATGACGATGATGTGGAAGTAGAAAAGATCGATCTTTCCGTACCGGACGGTATCAGCACAGAGGATCCGGTGCGTATGTACTTAAAGGAGATCGGTAAAGTGCCGCTTCTTACCGCAGAGGAAGAGATCGAACTTGCAAAGCGTATGGAACTGGGCGATCAGGAGGCAAAGAAGCGTCTGGCTGAGGCGAACCTTCGTCTGGTTGTTTCTATCGCAAAGCGTTATGTGGGACGTGGTATGCTTTTCCTTGACCTGATCCAGGAGGGAAATCTTGGTCTGATCAAAGCCGTAGAAAAGTTTGATTATCGTAAAGGTTACAAGTTTTCAACCTATGCAACATGGTGGATCCGTCAGGCGATCACAAGAGCCATTGCCGATCAGGCAAGAACCATCCGTATCCCGGTGCATATGGTCGAGACCATCAACAAACTCATCCGTGTTTCCAGACAGCTCTTGCAGGAGTTAGGACGTGAACCTACCCCGGAAGAGATCGCAGCAGAGATGGATATGCCGGTCGAGCGTGTGCGAGAGATCTTAAAGATTTCTCAGGAGCCGGTTTCTTTGGAGACCCCGATTGGTGAGGAGGAAGATTCTCATCTGGGAGATTTCATCCAGGACGACAATGTGCCGGTACCTGCGGATGCAGCGACCTTTACCTTATTAAAGGAGCAGTTGGAAGAAGTGCTTGGCACACTGACCGAGCGTGAACAGAAGGTTTTGATCCTTCGTTTTGGTCTTGAGGACGGCAGAGCCAGAACACTGGAAGAAGTAGGTAAGGAATTTAATGTTACCCGTGAGCGAATCCGTCAGATCGAGGCAAAGGCATTGCGTAAACTGCGTCATCCAAGCCGCAGCCGCAAGTTAAAGGATTACTTAGAGTAATGGCGGTACGTTTATCAAAACGCATGGAGGCATTGGCGCATCTGGTCACACCGGGCAACCGGCTTTGCGACGTGGGATGCGATCACGGCTATCTGCCCATCTATCTGGTGCAGGAGCAGATCATTCCGTCAGCCATTGCTATGGATATCGGGGAGGGACCGCTTCTGGCGGCAAAGACCCACATAGCAGAAGTGGGCTTGGAGGATAAGATCCAGACACGCCGTTCGGACGGCCTGGCTGCTGTCAGAGCAGAGGAGATCGATACCGTACTGATCGCCGGTATGGGCGGAGGTATCGTTATACATATTTTGACCGAGGGAAGAAAGGTCGCACAAGGGGTCAAAGACCTGATCCTGCAGCCCCAGTCGGAACTGGAAGAGGTGCGGCGCTTTCTGTGCGCCGAGGGCTATGAGATCGTGGATGAGGATATGGTCTTGGAAGATGGCAAATATTATCCCATGATGAAAGTCAGATATGCGCCGGAGACCAAAGACCGCAGGCAGGGCGTAGCATGGCATGATTTTCTCTTTGGTCCTATGCTTTTGCAAAAAAAACATCCGGTCTTACACGCCTATCTGCTCCGTGAAGAGCGGATCCAAAAAGAGGTTCTGGGGCGTCTGGCAGAACAAAAGCAGACCGGTGCGATCGAAAAGAGGACACAGGAAGTGCAGGCATATTTGCAGGAGATACAAAAGTGCCTGTGGTAAGCAGAAATAATTAAGAGGTGATCTTGCTATGAGAGTGAAGGATCTGACAGAGCGGATCGAAAAAGAGATCCCGCGCGATCAGGCGCTGGATTGGGATAATGTAGGACTTTTGGTCGGAGATCAGGAGCAAAAGATCCATAAAGTCTATGTAGCACTGGATCTGACGGATGCTGTCTTAGCACACGCTATAGATTGTGGGGCGGATATGATCCTGACCCACCATCCGCTGATCTTTGGCGGCATCAAGCGTGTGAATGCGGATGATTTTATCGGCAGGCGGATACTGGCACTGGCACAGCATGGTATCGCTTATTATGCCATGCATACCAATTTTGATGTCTGTGTCATGGGACAGATTGCGGCAGATCAGATGGGACTGAAGGATATCGAGGCTTTGGAAGTCACCTCGCCGGAGGATGGCAGGGGCATCGGTTGTCTGGGCAAATTGACGCAGGCGGTCAGTCTATATGAACTGGCAGAGCGTGTGCGGGATGCCTTTGGACTTTCCCATGTCAAAGTCTTTGGTGACAGAGAACGGATGGTTCAGCGTATCGCCATGTGTCCGGGATCCGGCAAAAGCGAGATCGGTCTGGCAGTTGCAAAAGGAGTAGACGCCTACATCACCGGTGATATCGACCATCATTCCGGGATCAATGCCGTGGCAGACGGACTTTCTATTATTGATGCCGGGCATTATGGCATCGAGCACATTTATATCGAATATATGAAGACATGGCTTGCAAGGGAGGCGGCGGAATTAGAGGTTGCCACAGAGCCTTTTGCAGAGCCGTTTTGGATCGTTACGAGGTGAGAGATATGCAAAAGATCAAAGTTTGCGTGCAGGGAAATACTTACCAATATGAAAAAGGTACGACCTTTTTACAGTTGGCGCGAAAGTGGCAGGACAAGTATGAGGACGCCATCATTCTGGCGGTCTTTCATAACAAGTTGACCGAGTTGGGACAGGTCATACCGGGGGATGGCGACATTGCTTTTCTTACGACCAAGGACAAGAACGGCAGACGCGCTTATCGCAGAAGTGTCGTCTTTTTGATGCAGCGTGCCTTGCAGCAGATGTATCCGGACGGGACAGAAATCCTGCATGTGGAGCATTCTCTGGGGGCAGGTTATTATTGCCGGATGGAAGGCAGGGATGTCATCGACTCGGCTTGGCTGGACGACTTGAAAAAGGAAATGCTTTCTCTGGTAGAAAAGAACCTGACGATCGAAAAAAAGACCATGAAGACCGAGGATGCCAGAAAACTTTTTGCCAAGTGCGGTATGCAGGATAAGGAACGTCTCATGCATTACCGGTCCAGTTCCAACTGCAATGTCTACGAACTGGATGGCTGCCTGGATTATTTTTATGGTTATATGGCACCGAGTACCGGCATGTTATCCTACTTTACCCTTTATCCTTATGAGGAGGGCTTTATTTTGCAGTTCCCGGACAAGGTGACGACAGAGGTCGCACCCTTTGCTCCGGCAAACAAACTCTTTCATGTCATGCAGGCATCCGAGCAGTGGGGCACAGATATGGGGATTCCTACGGTTGGTGCCTTAAATGATGCCGTCTGTGCAGGCAAGACCCGAGAGATCATCCTGTCGCAGGAAGCCTACATGGAGCGTCGCATCGGTGCGCTGGCAGAGCGCATTGTGGCAGATCCTGACAAAAAGTTTGTCATGATCGCAGGACCGTCATCTTCCGGTAAGACGACTTTTTCCCACCGCCTGTCGGCACAGTTGCGAGCCCTTGGCGTGACACCGCATCCGATCCCACTGGATGACTACTATCTGGATCGGGATCAGATTCCTTTGGATGAGTTTGGACAAAAGGATTTTGAGTGCATTGAGGGATTGGATGTAAAGCAGTTCAATGAGGACATGGTGCGCCTGTTAAAGGGGGAGCGTGTGCTTCTGCCGACCTTTAATTTTAAAACCGGCAAGCGTGAATATAAGGATCACTATATGCAGTTGGGCAAACGTGACATCCTTG
>CAVGHS010000083.1:0-9754 GCA_963629085.1 bacterium | reverse complement strand
CGACATGACCATGCGTAATCTTCTTGGTGGTAAAGGTGCCAACCTTGCTGAGATGACTGATATCGGTCTTCCGGTACCACAGGGATTCACAATTACAACAGAGGCATGTACGCAGTACTACGAGGACGGACGTAAGATCAACGACGAGATCATGGCACAGGCTATGGAAGGCGTTAAGAAAATGGAGGAGATCAACGGAAAGAAATTCGGTGATCTGAAGAATCCTCTTCTTGTTTCTGTTCGTTCCGGTGCTAGAGCGTCTATGCCTGGTATGATGGATACAATCCTGAACCTTGGACTGAATGATGAGGTAGTAGCAGCAATGATCGCTGGTAACCCTGATCCTAAGTTCGAGCGTTTCGTATATGACTCTTACAGACGTTTCATCCAGATGTTCTCAGACGTTGTAATGGAAGTTGGTAAGAAGTACTTCGAGCAGCTCATTGACAAGATGAAGGCTGAAAGAGGCGTTCAGTATGACGTAGAACTTACTGCTGCTGACCTCAAGGAATTAGCAGAGCAGTTCAAGGCTGAGTACAAGAACCAGTTGGGACAGGACTTCCCTTCTGATCCTGTAGAGCAGTTGAAGTTAGCAATCGAGGCTGTATTCCGTTCATGGGACAACCCTCGTGCAAACGTATATCGTCGTGACAACGACATCCCTTATTCTTGGGGAACTGCTGTAAACGTAATGCCAATGGTATTCGGTAACTTAAATGATGAGTCCGGTACAGGTGTTGCATTTACCCGTGATCCTGCTACAGGCGAGAAGAAGTTGATGGGTGAGTTCCTGATCAATGCACAGGGCGAGGACGTAGTTGCCGGTGTTCGTACACCAATGCCGATCGCTCAGATGGAGCAGGAATTCCCAGAAGCATATGCAGAGTTCATTCAGGTATGTGAGACTCTTGAGAATCACTATCATGACATGCAGGATATGGAATTTACCGTAGAGAACAAGAAGTTATACATGCTTCAGTGTCGTAACGGTAAGAGAACAGCTCCGGCTGCTCTTAAGATCGCATGTGATCTTGTTGATGAAGGACATAAGACAGAAGAAGAAGCAGTAGCAATGATCGATCCTCGTAACCTGGATACACTTCTTCATCCACAGTTTGATGCAGCAGCACTTAAGGCTGCAACTCCAATGGGCAAGGGCCTTGGCGCTTCTCCTGGAGCAGCTTGTGGTAAGATCGTCTTTACAGCAGAAGATGCAGAGGCTTGGAACGAGCGTGGCGAGAAGGTCGTACTTGTTCGTCTTGAGACTTCTCCGGAAGACATCACAGGTATGAAGGCTTCTCAGGGTATCCTGACTGTTCGTGGTGGTATGACATCACATGCAGCCGTAGTTGCCCGTGGTATGGGAACCTGCTGTGTATCTGGTTGTGGCGATATCGCTATGGACGAGGAGAACAAGAAGTTCACACTTGCCGGTAAGGAATTCCATGAAGGAGATTACATCTCAATCGATGGTACTACCGGTAATATTTACGATGGCGAGATCAAGACAGTTGATGCAACCATCGCTGGTGAGTTCGGCCGTGTAATGGCTTGGGCTGACAAGTATAGAAAGTTAAAGGTTCGTACAAATGCAGATACTCCTGCAGATGCTAAGAAGGCACGCGAACTTGGAGCAGAAGGTATCGGACTTTGCCGTACAGAGCATATGTTCTTCGAGGAAGACAGAATTGCAGCATTCCGTGAAATGATCTGTTCTGATACAGTAGAAGAAAGAGAAGCAGCACTTGAGAAGATCCTTCCATATCAGCAGGGAGATTTCAAGGCTCTTTATGAAGCACTGGAAGGATGCCCGGTTACTATCCGTTTCCTGGATCCACCTCTTCATGAGTTCGTTCCTACCGAGGAAGCAGACATCAAGAAGTTAGCAGATGCTCAGGGCAAGACTGTAGAGCAGATCAAGACAATCATCGATGGACTCCATGAGTTCAACCCAATGATGGGTCACAGAGGATGCCGTCTTGCTGTTACTTATCCTGAAATCGCTAAGATGCAGACAAAGGCTGTTATCCGTGCAGCAATCGAAGTTCAGAAAGAACATGCTGATTGGAATGTTAAGCCTGAGATCATGATCCCACTTGTATGTGAAGTGGAAGAATTGAAGTATGTTAAGAAAGTTGTTGTTGAGACAGCAGATGCTGAAATCGCAGCAGCAGGCGTTACCTTAGAGTACGAAGTTGGTACTATGATCGAGATCCCAAGAGCAGCACTTACTGCTGATGAGATCGCTAAGGAAGCAGATTTCTTCTGCTTTGGTACAAACGACTTGACCCAGATGACATTTGGATTCTCTCGTGATGATGCCGGTAAGTTCTTAGATGCTTACTATGACAAGAAGATCTTCGAGAACGATCCATTTGCTAAGTTAGACCAGACAGGTGTTGGTAAGTTGATGGAGACTGCTATCAAACTTGGTAAGCCGGTCAACCCGGCACTTCATGTTGGTATCTGTGGAGAGCACGGTGGAGATCCTTCTTCCGTTGAGTTCTGCCACAAGATCGGTCTTGACTATGTATCTTGCTCACCATTCCGTGTACCTATCGCACGTTTGGCAGCAGCACAGGCAGCAATCGCTAATAAGTAATTGCGGATATGTATGTGATTTATCTCCCTACCGTATGGTGGGGAGATATTTTTTGTGTAAAAACCCCTTGACTTTATCACACTAATGTATTATCCTGGCACTATATTAAAACCGATGACGCAGACGAGTATAGCATTTGGAAGCGCACAGAGAACTGTCGGTGGTGGGATGACAGTGGTGAAAGAGTGCTGGAATGGACTGCAGAGGGCGAACCGAAAGCACAGGCGAGTAGGGGAGACGTGGGATGCACGTTACAGCAGATTATGTATGTTGGTACATAAATGAGGGTATTCTGCCAGAAGCAGGATGAAATTAGGTGGCACCGCAGGAGTATAACTTCTGTCCTAAATACATAGGACAGAAGTTTTTTTGTTTTATAAAGATTGGTAAAACAGATCAGGCAAGCGCACACTCTCATTCCATGTAAATAAATTTCGCAAAGCGAGGAAAGGAAGAAACATGAACAAGACAACAATTCCCTACAAGATTTATCTGGATGAACAGGAGATGCCAAAGCAATGGTACAACGTGAGAGCAGATATGAAGAAGAAACCTGCACCACTTTTGAACCCTGCAACCTTGCAGCCTATGACCGTAGAGGATCTGGAACCGGTATTCTGCACGGAACTGGCAAAGCAGGAACTGGATGATACGACAGCCTATTTTGATATCCCGGAAGAAATCCGAAATTTCTATAAAATGTACCGCCCATCGCCTTTAGTAAGAGCCTACTGCCTGGAGGAAAAACTTGGCACACCGGCACATATCTACTATAAGTTCGAGGGTAACAATACATCCGGCAGCCACAAGTTGAACTCCGCTATAGCCCAGGCATATTACGCTAAAAAGCAGGGGCTGAAAGGCGTGACAACAGAGACCGGAGCCGGACAATGGGGCACGGCACTTTCCATGGCATGTTCTTATTTTGATCTGGATTGTCAGGTCTATATGGTGAAATGTTCTTATGAGCAAAAGCCTTTCCGTAGAGAGGTCATGCGGACTTATGGCGCAACGGTAACTCCATCGCCTTCCATGACAACGGAGATCGGCAAAAAGATTAATGCAGAATTTCCGGGTACGACCGGAAGTCTGGGCTGTGCCATTTCCGAGGCTGTCGAGGCAGAGACCAAGCAGGAAGGTTATCGTTATGTGTTAGGTTCTGTTTTGGCACAGGTGTTGTTACACCAGTCTGTCATTGGCTTAGAGACAAAGACAGCATTGGATAAATATGGTGTCAAAGCAGATGTGATCATTGGATGCGCCGGAGGCGGATCCAACCTGGGAGGTCTGATCTCCCCATTTGTGGGTGAGATGTTACGAGGCGAGAACGATTACCGGATCATCGCCGTAGAACCGGCAAGTTGTCCGAGCCTGACGCGAGGCAAATACGCATATGATTTCTGTGACACAGGAAAAGTTACCCCACTGGCAAAGATGTACACCCTGGGAAGTGAATTTATCCCATCTGCCAACCATGCCGGCGGCTTGCGTTACCATGGCATGAGTTCCATCGTATCTGAATTGTACGATCAGGGATTGATAGAAGCACGTTCGGTAGAGCAGACCGAGGTCTTTAAAGCTGCAGAGCAGTTTGCCAGAGTGGAAGGCATTTTACCGGCACCGGAAAGCAGCCACGCCATCAAGGTCGCCATTGATGAAGCCCTGCGCTGCAAGGAGACCGGCGAAGAAAAGAATATTGTCTTTGGTCTGACCGGAACCGGTTATTTTGATATGGTGGCATATCAGAAATACAATGATGGCGAGATGGGTGATTACATCCCGACAGATGAAGAACTGGCGAGATCCTTGGCAGATCTGCCACAGGTCTAATACTTGCGTATTTCTCGATTTACGTAGTAAGCAAATCCGGCACAGACACAACTGACAACGGAGGACTTGTAATTTCTACAGCCAGCCAGAGTGGTAACTTTGCTGCAGGCGGGCTTAGGAATACTTCTGCTGAGTTAGAGAAGGCTGTTCTTACAGACGCAGATAAAGAGGCAATTGCAGCAGGAAAAAATGTAAGTGTCTGGGTAGAGATGGATGATATAACATCCTCAGTATCAGAATCTGATAAGGCAGCTGTAAGTACAAAACTTCCGACGAATTATACAGTTGGTACATACCTTGACATCAACTTATGGAAGCAGATTTCGGGAGATGCTGCATCAAAAGTTACAAAGACAGCAAACGGAACGGTAAAGATCGGTTTCACGATTCCGGAGAGCCTTCAGAAATCAGGCAGAACCTACAATATTATCCGTCTGCATGATGGAGTGGCAACCTTGATTGAGCCAAGTGTAGATGCAAATTATGAACTTACATTTGAGACAGACAGTTTTTCGACCTATGCGCTTGTATATACGGACAGTACAGCGTCTTCTAGTACAGAGACTTCTGCTACTACCACTTCATCTCCTAAGACAGGAGAGACAAGCAACATGGCAGGATATCTTGTAATTCTTATGTTGGGATTTGCAGGATCTGCATTTTATAAGAAAAGACAGAATATATAGTAACTAAGCCACAGGGATGTTCCTATGCGCCGGGGGGATCCCGGCATCTTGCCATAAGGAGCGTCCCTGTGAATTTTTTTAGGATGTTTGTATCTGAAATTCCAGGGTCACCTTGTCATATTTGTAGGTATCCGGTGACATACTGGAAATAATGACATTGGTATCGCCCCGGTTCAAAAGTTTCGGCGGGAATATAACAAGGGGGTCAGAATGTAGTTCCCGAAGTTCCTGAAAGCACAAGTAGTTTCCGGCATTCAGGCGTTTTATGATGGATGACTTGTTAGGCAAAACTTCCAAAAACATGGTTGCCTCGACGAAGTGTCCGTCACAGTAGGAGGAGATAATACCGTGAGGAAATGATGCCTGCAAATTTTGCTTTTTTGCAAGGGAAAGCAAGTGGCTCAATTTTTTTTCATATGTCTCGGCATCCATGATCGCCTGACAGGGGATGGTAATACAATATCGTTCAAAAATATAACGGGAATAATAGCCGGATCTTCCTTGGAAATTTTTCTGTGCATTGATATGCTGTAGAGTTCGATTGATTGCATCAATACTGGACTCTATTTTTTTGATCTTTTCGCCGGCAAGTTTCTTGCCGTCTTTCAGCAGATGTTTAAATTCAAGTTCTCCATCTGTATTCACGTAATTTTTCAGATCCTTTAGAGGAATACCGAGATCAATACAGAGTATGATTGTGTCCAGGATCATGATCTGATCCAGCGAATAGTATCGGTATCCGCTCTCCGGATTAATAAATGCCGGAATCAAAATCCCAAGCTTTTCATAGTAGCGCAAAGATTGGACATTTATATTTCTTAATTTGGCCAGCTCTCCAATGGACAAAAGATGATTCATGTCAGGCTCCTTCCATAAGTCTATGCTAATAAAATACTTTTTTTATTATAAGAAGATATATGGAATTTTGCAAGGAAAAATACTATTGACTCTATGACTATCATATAGTTTAAGATGCAGCTTGAAGTAGTCAGAGGAGGCCACAGAGATACGCCATGTGGTAAAAGAAAGTTCTTCTGACATAAAGGAGGTTAAAAATTATGAATTCAAGTGAAACGGAAAAAAATCCGCTTGCATCGGCACCGATCGGTAGTTTGATGATCAAATATGCGATTCCGAGCGTAGTTGCCCTGGTTGTCAATGCGCTTTACAACATTGTCGACCAGATCTTTATAGGATGGGGAGTTGGAACCTTGGGAAACAGTGCAACCAATGTGGTATTTCCTCTGAATATGGTTGTCATGGCAGTGGCACTCCTGTTAGGAGATGGTGGAGCGGCCTATCTGAGTTTGGAATTGGGACGAGGAAACAAAAAGGAAGCAGAAAAGGGCGTGAATAATACATTTTCATGGTTGATTATTGTAGGCATTGTTTTTTGCCTTATCTGTGTGGTTTTCCTAAGACCACTGGTTGCCTTGTTTGGTGCTACGCCGGATAACCTGAAATACGCGTTGGAATACGGCAAGATTGTCGTATTGGGCTTTCCCTTTGTGATCATTGGATCCGGTATGTGCTCTATTATTCGAGCAGATGGTACACCGCAACTTACCATGATGTCCATGCTTGTTGGATGCCTGACCAATGTGGTGCTGGATGCCTTATTTGTTCTAGGCTTTGGTTGGGGGATGACAGGAGCAGCAGTAGCAACGGTGATCGGACAGATTTTTAGCTTTGCCCTTTGCATGTGGTATATCCCAAGATTTAAAACAGTAAAAATAGGTTTAGAAAACATGAAGCCAGAATGGCATATGCTAAGAAAAATGGCAGGATACGGTGTGTCTAGTTTTATTGCCCAGATTGCAGTAGCGATCATTATGACGGTGATCAATTATTATCTGGTTCATTGCGGCATGAATTCAAAATACGGAGCTGATATTCCGCTTGCGGCATTTGGTATCGTCATGAAGTTCAATACTATATTGACATCCATCGTTATGGGCATCGGAACAGGAGCCCAGCCGATTGTCGGATACAATTATGGCCGTGGGGATTACAAGAGAGTGAAGAAAACTTTGGCAACCGCAGTAGGTTCTGCGACGATTTTTGCGGTCATCTTTTTCCTTGTTTTCCAGCTATTCCCGGGGCAACTCACAGCCATGTTCGGAAACCAAGGCGACCTATATGCGGAATTTTCAATCATGTCCTTCCGTATTTTTACATTGCTGTGTTTTTTGAATGGATTTCAGGCAGTGGCAGCGATCTTCTTCCAGTCGATTGGAAAGGCCCTTTTGTCCGGTGCGATTTCTCTAAGTCGTCAGATTGTTTTCTTGATTCCGGCTGTGATTGTTTTATGTAATAAGCTTGGTGTCTGTGGTGTATTATGGGCCGGACCGGTGGCAGATGGACTGGCATTTATTCTTGCATTGCTACTGATCTTGGCAGAACTAAGAAAAATCAATCATCTGGAGAAAAAGCCGGAGGCAAGACAATAAATGGCGCACTATGCCAGTCAGTGTGTTGGGTGCCGGGATATACAGAAAACATGCGTGACAACCCAGATGGAAGATGAAGATGGAAATACATTCTATGAGCAGATGTATGAGTGTAAAAATGCATCCTGCAAAGTAAACATTGGGATTTCCCACATACAGCGGGAAATGCAGAAAGCAGAAATCAAAAAGAAGAAGGAGGAAAGGCAATATGAAAAAAATCATTACCATAGGACGAGAACTGGGAAGCGGTGGTCGAACCATAGGTAAAATGGTAGCAAATCGCCAGACCCTGCCTTTGTCGGAACGGATTTATGAGGCGCAAAATGAAGTGATAGCCAAGTATGCCAACCAGGGGAAGTGCGTGAAAATTATCTGCAATATGGCAGAGGAAATATAATGCCATTCCGTCATCAAAGGAGGAAGAAAAATGACAACAGAAGTATCGCTAAGGAGCATTCCAGATCTCGTCGATACCGTCATGTAGCCATAAATTGTCAGTCTCGTTATAATCAGCCACCAGTAGGTATTGGAACTTGCTGGTGGTTTTTAGTGCATCGTAAATATAAGAAAGCGGTACGCGGGTACGGTTGTTGGTCGGTGAACCCGGATCGCCCAGAAGTACCGTGTCATCGCTGGCGTTATAGAGGCAGAGGGTGACATAATGTCCCGGGACTTTTTGCCAGAGTTTATCATCGTTGGCACTGCTGACTAAAGCAATGGTCATCTTGCTGGTCTTTACCTGTTTCTGAAAATCCGCATAATCATCTGCTTTGTAGTAGACGTCACAGTCCATGCCCATATCGCGCAGGATCACTTTCATATTGCCCCAGTCCAAAGCAGCAGACGCCTTGGTCGGCGCATAGCCGGTCTCCTTGTAGGCATAGTCGTAAACATTCAGCGGAGAGCAGGTATAAGGGGAAAGAGTGCTATAGACATTGGCAACCGAACAGAAACCGCAGCCAAATCCGCTGAAATATTGCCCCTTGGCGTATTTCATGCACCATTCGCCCGACCAGGTCGCGCCATTGCTCCAGGCAGTGTGTCCCTGCAAAAAGGTATAGACCTCGTCCTCGGAAAAAGGAGCCACGTCATCAAGGGAAATCTGTCCGGTCGCGATCTTGTGGTTGTAGTCATAGACCTGTGCCGAGATTCCGGCATAAGGTGTAGCGTCTGTCGTCTCGCTGGCAGCACTTTCCTGCGCAAAAAGTTGTCTGGTTTTGGATAATATCTGTGTGTGGAAAAGGAAGCCCAGCAGGACCAGGACGGCGCATAGGGCGGCGATTCCATATCGTAGCATTCTTTTGTTCATGTATGTATATCTTTCTGTTTTTGTCTGATTTATGTGCAACAAACATATCCATGATAGCATATTTGGGCAAATTAGAAAACTTCTTTCTTGTGGCACTTTACAAGTTATGGTACTATCAGTAAGGTGATTATTAACAATAGTAAACTTTAAGGATAGTAGGATGAAAAAGAAGAAATTAACAACAAAACAAATGACTATTTTGGGCCTTATGATCGCGGTACTGGTGCTTATGTCTTATACGCCCTTGGGCTATCTTAATATCGGACCGCTGGCGATCAGTTTTAACATGATCCCGGTAGCCATCGCAGCCATTGCCTGTGGACCTATGGGCGGGGCAATCTTAGGAGCCGTTTTCGGACTGACCAGTTTTGGACAGTGTATGGGTATCGGTGGCGTGAGTGCCATGGGGGCAACCCTGTTTGCCATCAGCCCGGTACTTGCCTTTATCCAGAGATTCCTTCCGAGACTTTTGGACGGACTTCTCTTAGGCTACATGTTTAAAGGACTGCGCAGGGCGACCAAGAACACAACACTTGCCGGTTACCTTACAGGTTTTCTGGCAGCATTCCTCAATACCCTTTTCTTTATGACTGCTCTTGTTGTATTGTTTGGAAATACAGAATATGTGCAAAATCTGATCGGCGGACGCAACATCATTGTCTTTATCTGCGCCTTTGTGGGCGTGAACGCCGTTTGTGAAATGATCGCAGCAACGCTTTTGACCGGCTTGATCTCGGTCGCACTCAAGAAAGCCAGGTTAATCTTGCAGGATGAAAATTAAGCATGCCACAGGGACGTTCCTTTTGCCACAAGGAGCGTCCCTACGGCTCCAGACCTCGAAAGGTGGTCATCGCCAGAATCACGCTTGCCATATAGG
>CAVGHS010000082.1:0-10039 GCA_963629085.1 bacterium | reverse complement strand
CCTGACGGCAGTCGAAGCTGTGCAAGAGACACTTTATTAAAAGAAAAAGATTTCTTGTAGAGACTCACCTAACCTGCTCCAAAGTTTCTCTGCCCTGTCCCTGCCTCCTCCCGCGCTTCCCATCTGTGCCAGCCCATACATGTAAGCGCCGACAAGCCAAAGGGGACAGTCCATGTGGCAAAAGGAACGTCCCTGCGGCACTAAGAAATTTATGAGTGGCAGCAACTTGCACTTTCCGAGGAACACGTTTGTATATTCTACGCAAATTCAGTACAATATAGGTGTTGAATACGAGAGGGGGATAAATGTGATGGGTGGTAAAATTACAGAAATCGATACAGTCTCACTGGATGAGGAAAATAAGGCGCTTGTCATTATCGACCAGACCAAACTGCCGGGGCAGATCCAGATGCTTTCGCTGACAAAGGCAAAAGAGATCTGGGATGCCATTTACCTTTTACAGGTCAGAGGTGCACCGGCAATCGGAGTGGCGGCAGCCATTGGTATGTATGTTTTGGCAAGCCGATATGAGGTCAGCGACTACGATGCATTTTATGCTGCATTTTGTCGAGACAAGGCATATCTTGATTCATCCAGACCGACAGCAGTCAATCTGTCCTGGGCGTTAAAGCGGATGGAAGGTGTGGTACTATCCCATGCCGGTGAGGATGCTCCGGCAATCGTAGAGGCACTGCATGAGGAGGCAATCGCCATCCGTGACGAGGATATTGCGGTATGCCACAAGATCGGTGAATACGGCATGGCATTGCTAAAGCCGGGGGATGGTGTGCTGACCCACTGCAATGCAGGTAAATTGGCGACCGTCCGTTATGGTACGGCGACCGCACCGATCTATCTGGCGGAGGAGAATGGCTATCATCTGCGGGTATTTTGCGATGAGACAAGACCCCTCTTACAGGGAGCGCGTCTGACCGCATTTGAATTGCAGGAATCCGGTGTAGATACAACACTGATCTGTGATAATATGTCAGCCATGGTCATGAAAAATGGCTGGGTGGATGCTGTATTTGTCGGATGTGACCGGGTGGCAGCCAATGGGGATACTGCCAACAAGATCGGCACTTCAGTGGTAGCCGCAGTGGCAAAGCAATATGGGGTGCCTGTCTATATCTGTGCGCCGACTTCCACGATCGATATGGATACACCGACAGGGGATGACATCGTGATCGAGGAGCGGAAACCGCAAGAGGTCAGCGAAATGTGGTATAAAGAGCGTATGGCACCGGAAGAAGTCAAGATCTTCAATCCGGCATTCGATGTCACCGACCATGACCTGATCGCGGGCATTGTTACCGAGTTTGGTATTGCAAGGGCACCATATCAGGAGTCCTTAAAAGAAATTATGGATAAAAAGAGGAAGGAGAATATATAAAATGGCAGAAGAAAAGCAGGGATGCTCCAGTGCATCCTCATGTTCCAAAGAAAGTTGCGCAGGATGCGCATCTGCAAACAAGAAAACATCATTTCAGGAGGCAGCCAATCCAAATGCACATATCAAGCATGTGATCGGTATTGTCAGTGGTAAGGGCGGCGTGGGTAAGTCCTTTGTGACATCTTCTTTGGCATCTATGATGGCAAAAGCCGGCTATAAGGTAGGTATTTTGGATGCGGATATTACAGGTCCGTCCATTCCAAAGATGTTTGGCGTGCATGGTCCGGCAGTGGGAGATGACAATGGCACCTTCCCGATCGAGGCAGAGGATGGTACCAAGATCATGTCCATCAACCTGCTCTTAGAGGATGAGGAACAGCCGGTGATCTGGCGTGGACCTGTCATTGCAGGAGCGGTCAAGCAGTTCTGGACAGATGTTCAGTGGGGCGATGTAGATTATTTATTCGTAGATATGCCACCTGGAACCGGTGACGTTCCGCTTACTGTATTCCAGTCACTTCCGGTGGATGGTATCGTTATCGTGACCTCTCCGCAGGAACTGGTGCAGATGATCGTCAAGAAAGCCTTCAACATGGCAGGCATGATGGATGTGCCGGTGCTGGGTGTGGTAGAGAATTATTCCTATGTGAAATGTCCGAATTGTGATGAGGAGATCCATATTTATGGTGACAGCCATATTGAGGATGTTGCAAAAGAATTAGGCATTTCCGTCCTCGGCAAACTCCCGATGGATCAGAAATTTGCCAAGGCAGCCGATGCCGGACAGATCTTTGCTGTGGAGAATGATTATCTTACTGAGGCGCAGACAGTTCTGGAGAGATTGTAGCAAAAAACAAGGAGATCATGGCATGATACTGGACAAAGAGCTGCTCCTTGCTCATGGTCTCCGGATGCAGGAACCAGGACTTGGAAAGCTGGATGATTCCACCAGCACAATAATTAGAAATAACGTAACGGTGCACGGGCAGTGCACCGTTTTTTTCTTCAAAAACAGCCAGACTTCCCTCCAGATTGGACTGGATCTCCTCGGTCAGCATAGGCATGAGGGTGGAAAACAGATGGCTGGAAACAATATTCTGTGAAAAATGTTGATCTTCTATAAAGGTAATAAACTTTAAGAACATATTGGTACTCAGATCAACGATATTCTCCGCCTGGTGATGTTCGGCCAATTCTTCCTGAAACATTTCTGATTTCTGTCGCATGAATTCTGCAAGAAAATCATATTTGTCGGCATAGTGATTGTAAAAAGTGGCACGGCGAACCATAGCCCGGTCGCAGATCTCACCGACGGTGATCTCCTCAAAGGTTTTTTCTTTCAACAGTGACATGAAACTGTCTTGCAGTGCCAACGTCGTTTTAATGATGCGCAGATCTTTCTTTTCTTTCATAACAAACGCCTCTTTCTATAAAAATAATACTGGATGTTTTATTACGCAATGTATAATAATTGGATAATTTTTGATATTTGTCAACTATTTTGCATATGGCAGAAAATGTACGTTGTATTCATTATCTGTATGCTTATAATAACAAATGTAATGTACATATGTCAAATAACTTTCAAAAGTAAAAAAGTGAAAAAGAGGTAATTCATTATGAAGTACACACAAAAAATCGACTTTCAGGCACATTATCTGCCGAAATCCTATTATGACTTTTTAGAAGAAGAGGGAAACCCGACACCGGATGGTTTTCCGACACCGGAGTGGTCTCTGGAAAAGCAGTTCGAGGATATGGAGTGTCTGGGAATTTCCTATGCGCTGCTGACTTTGTCTTCTCCAAGTCTTTATACGCCGGATGAGGCAAAGACCTTAGATTATGTAAAGCGTATCAATGACGAAGGCAGCCGGATCGCAAAAGACTATCCGGATCGACTGGGCTTTCTGGGAACCCTGCCACTCCCTTATATAGAAAGCAGCGTGGCGGAAGCAAAACGCTGTCTGGATGTCCTGGGTGCTAAAGGAATCGGTCTTATGACAAATTATGGCGGTACCTATTTAGGGGACGAAAAGTTAGATCCATTGATGGAAGTCTTAAACGACCATGAGGCATTGGTCATCATGCATCCGACGGAACCGGCTTATGTGATCCCGGATGTATGTCAGGGACTGCCGATTCCAGCCATGGAGTATTTCTTTGAGACAACAAGAACCTTTACCAATATGGTCATGCAGGACACGTTTGTAAAATATCCGAAGATCAAATGGGTCTTACCGCATGCCGGTGCATTTCTTTCCATCCTTGCGGATCGTTTTGAAAGTTTTGCCCTTATGCTCCGTTTTATGGATCAGGATAAGCGGGTAGATATGATGGCAGATCTTTCCCATGTGTATTTTGATGTGGCAGGATTTGCAGAACAAAAGCAGGTAGAATTGTTGCTGCGAAATATTGATATTTCCCATCTGGTCTATGGATCGGATACGCCATATACGGACATCATGGCTTGTATCGGTCAGACAACAGCACTTGAGGAGTCCGGCAAATGGACAGATGAGCAGAAAAAATTGATCTTTGAAGAAAATGGAAAAGCATTATTGCAATAGGAGGAAGCGTAAAATGATGATAGAAGCAGGAAAGAAGTATAAGGTAAATGCACAGATCAAGTCCCCGATCGGTTGGGCAAAGGTAGATGTCAACGTGGCTTGCCAGGAGGATATGAGTCTCGTTGGAGACCTTCGTATCATGGGGATCAAGGCAGAGATCACAGAGGGAAAAGCAGAAGGAAACACCGTTACCTTTAGAGCCCATCCTAAGTTACCATTCGGTGTTTTGGATGTTACGGGTACGGTTGAGATCGCTGAGGATGGCAGTGTAAAGGGCAGTGCAGATGCACCGCACCACAAGCCAATGGAGATCAAGGGAGAGGTGGAAGAAATCGCCTAGTCTTTGCAGAAACAGCCAATAAGAATCTAAGGAGAGGTGGATATGGAGAAGAAGGAAACCAATGTCATGTTAAAGATAGCAAATATCATTGTAGATAAGAGAAACCTGATTTTTCTCTTATTTGTCATGACGATTATCTTTTCTTATTTTTCAAAAAACTGGGTCAAGGTAGAGAATAACCTGAGTGCCTTTTTGCCGGATGATTCCAAGACCAAGCAGGCACTCAATGTCATGGAAGACCAGTTCATAACCTATGGCACGGCGCGTGTCATGGTGGATGGAGTAACCTATGAAGAAGCAGATACCCTGTCGGACGATATTTTAGCGCAAAAGGGTGTTTCCATGGTTACTTTTGATGATACCAAGGAACATTATGCGGATGGTGCGGCACTTTATGACGTGACTTTTGCCTATAGCGAGGATGATGACAGATGTCTGGAAGCACTGGATATCTTAAAAGAATCCTTAAGTGCCTATGATGTCTATGTGACAACGGATCTGGGGGATACCTTATCGGAGATCATTGCAGATGAGATGAGTCGTATCATTGTCATTATCGCTGTTATTGTTGTGATCGTTCTGACCCTGACTTCCACCGCTTATGCGGAGGTGCCGGTACTGATCATGACCTTTTTGGCGGCATCCGTGATCAACACCGGAACCAATTTTATTTTTGGAACCATTTCTTTTGTGTCAAATTCCGTTACCAGTGCCCTACAGTTGGCATTGGCGGTAGACTATGCGGTCATTTATATGAACCGTTATAAGGAGGAACATGAGGAACTTTCCATCCATGATGCCGCGGTGGTAGCGCTTTCCAAAGCCATCCCGGAGATCACAGCGTCTAGTCTGACCACGGTCGGCGGACTGGCTGCCATGATGTTCATGCAGTTTAAGATCGGACCGGATATGGGTATCTGTCTGATCAAGGCAGTTTTGTGCAGTCTTTTGTCTGTATTCCTTTTGATGCCGGGACTTATCATGATCTTTGGCAAACTGATCGACAAGACCAAGCATAGAGAGTTTATCCCAAAGATCACTTTTGTTGGAAAGTTTGCCTATAAGACAAGACATATCGTGCCGATCTTTTTCGGAGTCCTGGTCGTAGTTGCCTTTGCCCTGTCGCAGAAATGTTCCTATGTATATGGTTATTCCACGCTGACAACACCGCAGCTTAACAATGTGCAGATTGCGGAGAATAAGATCGAGGATGGGTTCGGCAGTCAGAACATGGTGGCACTTACCGTACCAAAGGGAAGTTATCAGACGGAGAAGAAACTGCTGACAGAACTGGAGTCTTATAGCGAAGTGGATTCTACCATGGGAATTTCCAATATCGAAGCCATGGATGATTACTGTCTGGCAGATAAACTGACACCTCGCCAGTTCGCCGAACTGATCGATATTGATTATGAGATGGCGGAACTGGTATATGCGGCATATGCAGCAGATGGGGAACAATACGGAAAGATCGTCGGAGGTATTGAGTCTTATAAAGTACCGCTCATTGATATGTTTAACTTCTTATATGATGAAGTTCAGGAAGGTTATGTGACCTTAGAAGATGATCAGATGCAGACCCTGGAAGATGCGCACACAGCCATTTCGGTAGCGCAGAATCAGTTGATGGGAGATGATTATAACCGTGTATTGATCTATCTGAACCTGCCGGTGGGCGGGGATGAAACCTATGACTTTTTGGATAAGATCTATGAGGTCGCTGAGAAGTATTATCCGGAGGGAAATATATATCTGGCGGGAGATTCGACCAGTGAGCAGGACTTCAAGACCAGTTTTGCCGTCGATAATGTGGTGGTTTCCGTGGTATCGATCGTAGTCGTTTTGATCGTACTCTTATTTACCTTCCAATCCGTTGGTATGCCGATCCTTTTGATCCTTGTGATCCAGGGCTGTATCTGGTTTAACTTTAGTGTGCCGACCTTACAGCATATGGATGTGTTCTTTATGAGTTATCTGGTCGTAAGTTCTATCCAGATGGGTGCCAATATTGACTATGCCATCGTTATATCCAGCCGCTTTATGGAACTCAAAGACAAGATGACCAAAAAGCAGGCAATGATCGAAACGCTGAACTTTGCATTCCCGACCATTATTACCTCAGGTACCATGTTATCCTGTGCCGGTATTTTGATCGGTATGATGACATCCGAGTGTGCCATCGTTGGTATCGGACAAAATCTGGGACGAGGAACCATTATTTCTATCATAACTGTTTTGTTCGCTTTACCGCAGTTATTGCTCTTTGGTGAAAAGATCATAGATGCGACAGCCTTTTCTGTGAATTTACCGGTACGGAGGACAACGCGTGAGGGCATGACCAGAATTGACGGACTGGTAACTGGTGAGATCAGCGGTCACATCCATGGTATTGTCCATGCTTACGTTGATGGCAGTGTGGATGTGAATCTGGTACGGGGCAATGTAGAGGAGTCCCGGCAGGAGGCAATCGAAGACAAAGCACAGTATGCGGATACCAAGCAGAAAGGAGATGGAGCAGATGAAAAAGAAAACTAGCATACTTTCCCTTCTTTTAATTGCAACACTTACAGTAACCGGCATGGATCTGACAGCATTTGCAGAAGAATCTGCTTCATCGGGCAATGTCGTTACTATCAAGACAGAGGCGGACTGGAATGCTCTGGCAAAAAAATGCAAGACCAATACCTACTCGCAGGGTATGACGGTGCAGTTGAAAAAAGACCTGACTTTATCTAAAGATGCCAAGGTCATTCCTTATTTTGCCGGAACTTTCGAGGGCAACGGACATGAGATCACAGGAGAGGGCATCCGCAGGGAAGAGTCGGATCTGGCACTTTTTAGCGAGACGGATCCGGCTGCGACGATTTCCGATCTGTCTGTTTCTGTCGAGATCATAGCAGATGACGGACAGGAGAATGTTGGTGGTATTGTGGGAACCAACCGTGGTACTATCATCGGATGTTCTTTTCTGGGGCTTGTTTCTGGGGATAAAAATGTCGGAGGTATTGCAGGAAATAACGATACCAATGGCCAGATCATTGACTGTAAGTCATCCGGTGTGATCGCCGGAGAAAATAAGACCGGTGGCATTAGCGGTTACAATCAGGGGACGATCTATCGCTGCAGCAATCAGGCTGCCGTCAATATATCTGTCTCAGATGAGGGGGCGCAGTTGTCTTCGGTGGAAGAGACTTTTTATAAGGTCTGGAAGGATGAAAATCTGGAAGATATCGTGCCGTCTACCAGCGATACCGGCGGCATCTGTGGGTATTCTACAGGGATCATTACCGAATGTAACAATGAGGGACTGATTGGTTATGCCCATGTGGGCTATAACGTTGGTGGTATTGCAGGCCGTCAGTGTGGCTATGTGGGAAACTGTCAGAATACAGGAAACATTCAGGGAAGAAAGGATGTCGGCGGTATTGTCGGTCAGGCAGTGCCGGATGTGACGATCATTTATGGAGAGGACACGATCGCAAATATGCGAAGTGCCCTGAAAAAATTACAGTCTCTGATGAAGCAGACGACGCAGGATGCAGATCATGCGTCAAAGACCGTTTCTAATCGTCTGGATCAGGTGTCCTCTTATGTAGATGTGGCAACCGACAGTGCAGACAAGATCTACGATCAGGTAGATGATAATGTGACGACCAATACGGATACGATCAATGATACATCGGCAAAGACCAAGTCTTATATCCGTCGTATGAAAAATGTCACAAGTAAGGTATCGAAAGCCTCTGACCAGATGCAAGAAGCAGGAAACACGCTGGAAGACTGGTACAAAGATTACAGGGATCAGATCGGCGATCTGCAGGAAGCAGACGATGCGACACAGGCTTTGGCACAGGTGCAGACGAGCGCAGATGGGCTGGTAGCAACATATGCTTTAGATGATCTGGATTGGAGTAATATCGCAAACTGGACGGATGATGATTGGCAGGCGCTGGCAGATGAATTAGGCAAACTGGAAGATGCCTTAAATATTCTGGCAGACGCCGTGCAGGATGAACGTCTGGATACAGCCATCAATCAGTTGAAAGATGCTTCATCTATGATGTCGGATGCGGAAGACGAAGCAGATGGCATTATCAAGGATATTGATGCTGAGGACGAAGTCTCTATCAAGCAGTTTGACGATGATTTTGATGCTGAGACAGACCGTCTGCACGGTGCACTGCGTGGCATTTCGGATCAATTATCTCTTTTGAATAAGGAAATGTCAGGAGAAAGTGACAAACTCATTGATGATATGAACAATGTCAGCGATCAGTTCAGTGTTCTCATGGATCTCTTTATCGATGCACTTTCCGATATGCAGGATTTTGATGTAAATGATATCTATGTCGATGCATCGGATGAAGAGATCGCAAGTACCATCAAGGGAAAGATCACGGGATGCAGCAATCATGGACTGGTCGAGGGGGATGTCAATACCGGTGGCGTGGTCGGAACCATGGCGATCGAATATGCGGATGACCCGGAGGACGATCTGGACGAGGCAAGGGAAAATAATTTTAACATTACTTATCAGACAAAGGTCATCGTTGAGAACTGCTTTAATGATGCCGAGATCGTAGGCAAGAAAAATTGTGTCGGCTCTGTAGTGGGACGTATGGATATAGGTATCATCACGGGCTGCCAGGGCAGTGGAATCGTACACAGTACGACCGGTGATTATGTCGGCGGGGTATGCGGTTATGCTTTATCCGGGATCCGGAACAGTCAGTCCAAGGCCATCTTAGCAGGCAGGGATTACATTGGCGGCATTGCCGGTGTGACATCAGATGCCATTACAGGAAGTCTGAGTATGGTAACGATCGTCAGTCATGAGCGTTATGCGGCAGCCATCGTTGGCGATGCAGATGATCTGACCAAGATTGCTGATTGCCATTATGTTTCCGATGTTCTATCCGGTATCGATCGTATTGATTATGCAGGAATTGCGCAGGAGATCTCTTATGATGATCTGAAGGCTATGACGGACGGATCAGATTTTTTTACCAAATTTAATGTAGTCTTCCGGCTGGATGACCGTCTGGAAAATGCACAGGACACGGAGGCTGACAATAAGGATCAGATTCTTGTGGCAGCAAAAGAGTGTGCTTATGGGGATGAGGTCAAGATGGCAGATTATCCGCAAGTCGAAGAAGAGGCAGGTTACTATGTGGCATGGGATCAGGAGGCTGTTACCGTGCAGGGACTTACCGTGATCAGTGGAAAATATGTGGCATATGACACACTTCTGGAAAGCAGTGCGAAAGATGCTGAGGATCGTCCGGTCATTTTGGTCGAGGGCCAGTTTAAAAATACAGATAGTCTTTATGTCGAAAATCTTTTAAAGGATAATGGCGAAAACCAAAAGCAACTTGCCAAAGAGGCTGGTGGGTTTCTGTCCGGTATCCGCTACAAAAAACTGGTGGCAGAATATGCCGTTACCTTGCCGGATGACGGTGTCAAAAAGCATGTGATCCGGATCCGTATGGAAGACCCGGATAAGAAATATAGCGTTCTTGTAAAAAAGAACGGCACATGGAAGGCTGTAGACGCAGAGACGAGCGGACATCATCTGTTGGTTCCGGTCAGTGGCAGCCAGGTGGAGATTGCAGTTATGGAAAAGAGGTTCTAACAAAAGAAGATAGTGTCAAATGACCTATGAAAAAACTGAGCGAAAGAAAAGACTCAGATGAACCTTGAAAATTGTAGATATTTTAGGTGGTGGCAACCATTCGCCAC
>CAVGHS010000081.1:0-10041 GCA_963629085.1 bacterium | reverse complement strand
GGGTAAGGAACTTCCTGGTGTAGCAGCAGCAAACGATAAATAAGAAAAGGGGTTATTATAATGGCAAGAACAAAGATTATTGCAGGCAACTGGAAAATGAACAAGACTCCAAGTGAGGCAGTTGCTTTGATCAACGAATTAAAGCCGTTAGTAGCAAATGATGATGTAGATGTAGTATTTTGTGTACCGGCAATTGATATCATTCCTGCAGTTGAGGCTGCAAAGGGAACCAATATCCATATTGGTGCAGAAAATATGTACTTTGAGGAGAGCGGCGCTTACACAGGCGAGATTGCTCCAAACATGCTTACCGATGCAGGCGTAGAGTATGTGGTACTCGGACACTCAGAGAGAAGAGAATACTTCGCTGAGACAGATGAGACGGTAAACAAAAAGGTCTTAAAGGCATTTGAACATGGTTTGACACCGATCATCTGCTGCGGTGAGACTTTGACTCAGAGAAAACAGGGCATCTACATTGAGTGGATCCGTATGCAGATCAAGATCGCATTCCAGAATGTTACAGCAGATCAGGCAAAGAAGGCAGTCATTGCTTATGAGCCAATCTGGGCGATCGGAACAGGCGAGACCGCGACCAGCGATCAGGCAGAAGAAGTATGCGGCGCAATCAGAAAATGCATCGCAGAAGTATATGATGAGGCTACAGCAGAAGCAATCCGCATCCAGTATGGCGGATCTGTAAATGCAGGCAACGCAGCAGAACTTTTTGCTAAGCCTGACATTGATGGCGGACTTGTCGGCGGCGCTTCTTTGAAGGCTGACTTTGGCAAGATCGTAAATTATAAATAAAACTGCCATTGATATGATTTTGATCAAAATTTTATAAAACATTTAAAAACACCACGAAATATATGCCATATATTTCGTGGTGTTTTATGATTGTCAAATTTAAAATGTAAGAACACCTCTTTACAAAGAAATATTATCTTATATTGACAACATGGCAAAAATGCCATATTCTATATATAGTATGGGAGGGAGTTTATGAGAAGATTTAAAGCAGAATTTTACACAAATAAAGATGGAACAAAACCGGCAAAAGAATTCATGCTATTGCAAGAACCCAAAATGAAAGCGAAGTTGTTCGGCTTGGTGGACTTGTTAGAACAATATGGAAATCAATTAAGAGAGCCTTATAGCAAGTCATTGGGAGATGGGATTTTTGAGATTCGGGCAAAGGTTGGAACTGATATAACCAGAGTACTATTTTTCTTCTATCATGAGGGAAGAATAGTACTAACCAACGGTTTTGTTAAGAAAACGCAAGAAACACCAATAAAGGAAATTACAAAGGCAAAACAATACCGAAAAGATTTTTTAGAAAGGTGTGATAAATCATGAGTGAATTGCAAGAATTATTACAGGAACAGTTAAAAGACCCGGAATTTAAAAAAGAATGGGACGATATGCAACCGGAAATGGATGTTATCCGTGCCATGATCGACGCGCGGATTGAAAATCATTTGACCCAGAAAGAACTTGCGGCTCGCACAGGCATCGACCAGGCAGATATAAGCAAACTGGAAAATGGAACCAGAAATCCATCCTTAAAACTCTTAAAACGTCTTGCGCATGGCATGGGTATGCAATTAAAAATTGAATTTGTGCCAATGCAGACACAACCACAGAAATAATAGTACGCCGATAGCATCTAGTAATCCTAGATGCTATTTTTATACCCTTTTTGTTTTCTCTTGTGACACTTCTTTATATATGCTAAAATAAGCCGTGGTTAAGTGCGTATGAATTTAAAAGAAATGCGTATTTTTGACAGGAGGATAGATACAAATGAAACGTGGACTTGTGATTGGACTTTTATTTACCGTCTGCTTATTGGCAGGGTGCGGTAAAACAGATAAAAAAGAGACAAAAGAGACGGTCAAAGAGGTGGCAACACAGGAAGTCTCTGACTACAGTAAGTTATCCGTCAAGGAACTGGAAGTGCTGGGCGCAGATAATGACGAGGATGCCATGATGGAATTGGCAAACCGCTATGATTATGGCAGTGAGGATTGCCAACAGGATTTTGCAGAGGCAAAAAAGCGGTATGAATCCGCAGGAGAAGTAGGAAATACCGATGCTCTTTGTGTGCTTGGTTATTATGCACTCAACGGTATCACACAGGACGTGGATCTGGATCAGGCAGCAGACTATTTCCAAACCGCGATCGATGCCGGAAGCGAGCGGGCATATGTAGGCTTGGCGCGCACATATCTGGCTGGTTATGGTGATGAGGCAGACAGATATGCCAAGGCATATGAAAACGTCAATCTTGCTTATCAAAAGGGCATTCCGGTCGGTCAGTATTATATGGCTTATCTTTTGGAAAACGGCATTGGCTGTGCGCAGGACTATGCACAGGCGATGACTTTATATGAGCAGGTAGCAGGTCTCAAGGACCTTACTATTTATGATGCCTATCTGCCAAAGGCTGCGGCAACGGATCTTGGCATGATGTATATGCGGGGCGAGGGCGTGGCACAGGATTATGAGGCAGCCATGAAGAATTTTGAGACAGCGGCAAACGAAGATTATGCCATGGCGCAGTATTATATGGGACAGATGTATGAGAATGGTTTTGGCTGCGATCAGGATTATGAGGAAGCCCTACGCTGGTATCAGAGCGCAGCAGATCAGGACTATGCACCGGCATTGAACCAGATCGGCTATCTTTACTATAATGGATTTGGTGTAGAAACAGATATTGATCAGGCAATTTATTATCAGAAACTTGCGGCTATGCAAGGATATGCGGTTGCCCAGATCAATTTGGGATATTTGTTTGAAAATGGTATTGGAGTAGAGCAGAACTACAGCACGGCACTGGCATATTATCGTATGGCGGCAGACCAGGATAATGAAGGCGCAAAAGAAGCGGTCGTGCGTGTGCTCAAACTGATGGATGAAAAAGAGTAGAAATTACGTTGGCATAGTAGCGGCGGTCTTTGTGATCGTCATGATCGCTTTGGTCTGGTATCTGCTCTTTGGAGCAGACTTTATCCGGCGTATGCAAAAGTCCGATGGACAGGCAAAAGCGCAGGAGGAGACCACGGAAAAAGAGGAACTCTTAAATATCTCTAACGTGGATCAGGCTTATGATGCCATACTCAACAAAAGTACAAAAGAGTTTATAGGAAACCATCCGATCGACGAGGAATTTCTTTCCTGGTTCACCGGCAACTATGGCATAGAGCAGTTGGAAAAGATCGCCTCTTATGCCCAGTTGGATGATGGCGGGATCTGGTATGACATCACGGGAAACAGTATCCATGTCCTGTGGTATGACTATTGTATGGAGACCGGGATCCAGCAGTATGCCTATGACAAGACTTATGTCAAAGACTGTCAGGAGACAGATCGTGTCGTGCTGGATTTTACCGGGGATTTCTCCCTCGCCGAGGGCGTTGGGACGACCGACTATTATCACAGTGTAGGGGATGATATCACCAAATGTCTGGGGGCAGGTCTGCGTCAGGAAATGATAAAGGCAGATATCATGACCATCAACAATGAATTTGTCTATTCAACGCGTGGACAGGCACTGGCAGGAAAAGCCTATACCTTCCGGGGGGATCCTAAGACCTGTCAGAGTCTTTTAGACTTGGGGGTGGATGTGGCAGGACTTGCCAACAACCATGTATATGACTTTGGCGAGAATGCCTTCTTAGACACCTTAGATACCTTAAAAGCAAAGAATATTCCCTATATTGGCGCCGGCAGAAATCTGGAGGAGGCATCCGAGCCGATCTTTTTCATCGCCAACGGTAAAAAGATCGCCATTGTAGCAGCAACCCAGATCGAGCGGAGTACCAAATATACCAAGGAAGCGACCGAGGATAGCCCCGGAGTCTTAAAGACCTTGGATTCGGCAAAGTATGTAGCCCAGATCGCAAAGGCAAAGCAAAATGCTGATTATGTGATCTGCTATGTGCATTGGGGCACGGAACACACACATCAATACGGCAGTGATCAGGTCAAACTGGCAAAAGATTTTGTGGCGGCAGGAGCAGATGCCATCATAGGCGCTCATCCGCACTGTTTGCAGGGGGCAGACATCATAGATGGTGTTCCCATCTTTTACAGTCTGGGGAATTTTTATTTTTCGCAGGAAGCGGAAATGCCGGATGATTATGATACTGCCATGGCACAGATCATCATTGACGATTCCGGGACACTGAGTGCAAGACTTCTGCCATGTCATTTTTCGGAAGGAAATCTGGAACTGGTATCCGACCCGGAAAAATACCGTCAGATCCTTGCCGATGTGGAGAACTATTCGGACCGGATAGCCTTTGATAGTGACGGCTATCTACTTGTCCATTAGTTCAAGTGCAAAGTGCATGTTTTTTAGTTATTGTGTCCATTGATTTTTACCATGAAATCGGGATAGAATAAATATAATTTCAGAGAAAAGAGGAAAAGAGAATGAGCAAGAAGCCAGTTGTTTTAATGATCTTAGATGGATTTGGTCTGAATGACAGACACGAAGCAAATGCCGTATATGAGGCAAATACACCAAACATCGATAGTTTGATGCAGAACTATCCTTATGTTAAGGGAAATGCCAGTGGACTTGCGGTTGGACTCCCGGACGGACAGATGGGAAACTCTGAGGTAGGACATCTGAACATGGGCGCAGGCCGCATCGTATATCAGGAACTGACCCGTATCACCAAAGAAATCGAGGACGGAGATTTCTTCCAGAATGAGGCTTTGAAAAAAGCAATGGAGAATGCAAAGGCAAAGGATTCTGCCCTTCATTTATTCGGACTTTTATCAGATGGTGGTGTGCACAGCCACATTACCCATTTATATGGATTGCTGGAGATGGCAAAGCGCGAGGGCTTGCATAAGGTCTATGTCCATGGATTTATGGATGGTCGTGATACAGCACCGACCAGCGGTATTGAGTATGTCAAGGCTTTGGAAGAGGAGATGGCAAAGATCGGTGTCGGCAAGATCGCCAGTCTTTCCGGTCGTTATTATGCCATGGATCGTGACAATCGCTGGGATCGTGTGGAAAAGGCATATCGCGCACTTACCCTTGGCGAGGGCAATACGGCAACAGATGCAGTCAGTGCCATGCAGGCATCTTATGATGACGGTAAGACAGATGAGTTTGTGATCCCTACCGTGATCACGGAAGATGGTCAGGCAATCGGCAAGGTATCCGCAGATGACAGCGTGATCTTCTTTAACTTCCGCCCGGATCGTGCGAGAGAGATCACAAGAGCCTTCTGCAGTGATGATTTTGACGGATTTGACCGTGGTCAGCGTCTGCCGCTTACCTATGTATGCTTTACCGAGTATGATGTGACGATCCCAAATAAGGAGATTGCATTCCACAAGGTTGAGTTGCACAATACTTTCGGCGAATTTTTGGCAGCACATGGAAAGACCCAGGCAAGAATTGCTGAGACAGAAAAGTATGCACATGTTACTTTCTTCTTCAACGGTGGTGTAGAGAAGCCAAACCCGGGCGAAGACCGCATCCTTGTAAAGTCTCCAAAGGTTGCAACTTATGATCTTCAGCCGGAAATGAGTGCATATGAGGTATGTGATAAATTATGTGATGCGATCACTTCTGACAAATATGACGTGATCATCATCAATTTTGCAAATCCAGACATGGTAGGTCATACCGGCGTTGAGGCAGCAGCCATCAAAGCCGTAGAAGCCGTGGATTCTTGTGTGGGACGTGCCGTAGAAGCCCTCAAGTCTGTAGATGGCACTATGTTCATCTGTGCAGATCATGGCAACTGCGAGCAGCTTGTAAACTATGAGACAGGCGAGCCGCTGACCGCACACACGACCAATCCGGTACCATTCATCCTGGTAAACGCAGATCCTTCCTATGGTCTTCGTGAAAATGGATGCTTAGCAGATATCATTCCGACCCTCATTGAACTGATGGGTATGGAACAGCCGGAAGAAATGACAGGCAAGTCACTTTTGATCAAAAAGTAAGATCCGCCTGTATTTTGCAGGCGTATATCATAAAAGCATAAATAATTAAGGATAATGGAGGAAAGACAAATGAAACCAATGAAAGAAGGCAAGGTCCGCGAAGTTTACGATAATGGTGACAGCATCATCATGGTAGCCACCGATCGTATCTCTGCATTTGACGTGATCTTAAAGAACAAGATCGTAGACAAGGGAGCCATCCTGACACAGATGTCTAAGTTCTGGTTCGATTACACCAAGGATATCGTTCCAAACCACATGATCTCCGTGGATGTGAAAGATATGCCGGACTTTTTCCAGAATAAGGAATATGAAGGAAAGAGCATGATGTGTAAAAAGTTGCAGATGATTCCGATCGAATGTATTGTCCGTGGCTATATCACGGGAAGCGGCTGGGCTAGTTATCAGGAAAACGGCACAGTATGCGGTATCACCCTTCCGACTGGTTTACAGGAGTCTGAAAAATTGCCGGAACCGATCTATACGCCATCAACAAAGGCTGAGATTGGTCTGCATGATGAAAATATTTCTTACGAACAGTCTGTAGAAGTACTGGAAAAAGGATTCCCGGGCAAGGGAGAGGAATACGCTTCCAAGATCAAGGAATATACACTTGCACTTTACAAGAAGTGTGCAGATTATGCACTTACTAAGGGCATCATTATTGCAGATACCAAGTTTGAATTCGGTCTGGATGAGGACGGCAATGTGGTTCTGGCTGATGAGATGCTGACACCGGATTCTTCCAGATTCTGGCCACTGGAGGGCTATCAGGCAGGACAGGGACAGCCTTCTTTTGACAAGCAGTTTGTAAGAAACTGGTTGAAGGCAAATCCGGACAGTGATTATCTGCTTCCACAGGATGTCATTGTCAAGACTATCGCAAAATACAAAGAAGCATTTGAAATGCTGACAGGAAAGAAATTTGGAGCGTAGACAGGAGATGCAGATGACGACAATAGATTCAAATAAGGCTATGCCGTTTGAAGGACTGCATGAAGAATGTGGTGTCTTTGGAATGTACGATTTTGACGGCGGTGACGTGGCTTCCTCCATTTATTATGGACTGTTTGCCTTACAGCACAGAGGACAGGAAAGTTGCGGTATTGCTGTCAGTGAGACGAGCGGACCAAAGGGAAAGGTCACCTCTTATAAGGGGATGGGACTGGTCAATGAAGTTTTTGACGGCGAGACACTGGAAAAGATGCGGGGCGATATCGGTGTGGGACATGTCCGTTATTCGACCGCAGGAGAGTCCACCAGAGAAAATGCACAGCCACTTGTTTTAAATTATGTCAAGGGAACACTGGCACTGGCACACAACGGAAATCTGATCAATGCCAAGGAACTGAAAAAGGATCTGGAATATACCGGAGCCATTTTCCAGACAACGATCGACTCCGAGGTCATTGCCTATCATATTGCCAGAGAGCGTTTGCAGTCTAAGACAGCAGAGGAGGCAGTACGCCGTGCCTGCATGAAGTTAAAGGGAGCCTATGCACTGGTTGTGGCATCCCCACGAAAACTGATCGGCGCCAGAGATCCTTTCGGCTTCAAGCCGCTTTGCATCGGCAAGCGTGACAATGCTTATATTCTGGCATCCGAGACCTGTGCACTCGATACCATCGGTGCAGAGTTTGTCCGTGATGTTCTGCCGGGTGAGGTCGTTACCATCACACCGGAAAAGGGTATCGAATCCGACATGGAAATGGCACTTCCAAAGGAAAAAGAAGCCAGATGTATTTTTGAATATATTTATTTTGCAAGACCCGACAGCCATATTGACGGGGTCAGCGTTTATGGCAGCCGTATCAAGGCAGGCAAATTCCTTGCTATGGATTCACCGGTTGAGGCAGATCTGGTCACCGGTGTACCGGAGTCCGGAAATGCGGCAGCCCTCGGCTACTCCTTACAGTCCGGGATTCCTTACGGAACCGCTTTTGTAAAAAATGGATATGTGGGACGTACCTTTATCAAACCAAAACAGAGCAGTCGTGAATCCAGCGTGCGTATCAAGTTGAATGTCTTAAAAGAAGCCGTAGCAGGCAAGCGCGTCGTTATGATCGATGATTCCATCGTGCGTGGAACGACATCAGACCGCATTGTGCGTATGCTTCGTGAGGCTGGTGCGACGGAAGTACATGTGCGTATCAGTTCGCCACCATTCCTCTGGCCATGTTATTTTGGAACCGATATACCGGAACGCGAACAGCTCATTGCTTACAAGAGATCCATTGAGGATATCCGCAAGATCATTGGGGCAGATTCCCTTGGATATCTGGGCATGGAACGCTTAGATGAGATGGTAGAAGGTCTGCCGATCTGTAGAGGATGCTTCAACGGTAAGTATCCGATGGAGCCGCCAAAAGAGGATATCCGCGGTGAGTATTTTGATAAAGAGATCGATATGGCAAAGAAATTGGAACGCAATTTATAGGAGGAGAGTATGAGTACAGATCGTTACAGTAGCCCACTTTCAGAGAGATATGCCAGCAAGGAAATGCAGTATATCTTCTCTCAGGATAAAAAGTTCTCCACATGGAGAAAACTCTGGATCGCGCTTGCAGAGACAGAGATGGAATTAGGACTGAGCCAGGACGGCAAGCCGGTCATCACACAGGATATGATCGATGAGATGAAAGAGCATATCGATGACATCAATTATGATGTGGCAAAGGCAAGAGAGGCTGAGGTGCGTCATGATGTCATGAGCCATGTCTATGCTTATGGTAAGCAGTGCCCAAAGGCAGCAGGTATCATCCATCTGGGTGCGACTTCCTGCTATGTAGGAGATAATACAGATATCATCATCATGCGTGATGCACTTCTTTTGGTGCGTAAGAAACTGGTCAATGTCATCGCTGAACTGGCAAAGTTTGCAGATACTTATAAGGACATGCCGACACTTGCTTTTACACATTTTCAGCCGGCACAGCCAACCACTGTTGGTAAGCGTGCGACACTCTGGTTAAATGAATTCGTTATGGATCTGGAAGATCTGGATTATGTTTTGTCCAGTTTAAAACTTTTAGGATCTAAGGGAACTACCGGTACCCAGGCAAGTTTCCTGGAACTTTTCCAGGGAGATCAGGAGACCATCGACAAGATCGATCCGATGATCGCCAAGAAGATGGGCTTTGAGAAGTGTTATCCGGTCAGCGGACAGACCTATTCC
Organism: bacterium; assembly: GCA_963629085.1. GTDB lineage: Bacteria > Bacillota > Clostridia > Lachnospirales > Lachnospiraceae > Pararoseburia. The sequence continues at coordinate 878 of CAVGHS010000081.1, read as the reverse complement.
CGCAAGGTGGATACCAGAGTCTGCAATATCTTAGCAGGCATTGCGGCATCCGCACACAAGATGAGCAATGACATCCGTCTGCTCCAGCATCTAAAAGAAGTAGAGGAGCCGTTTGAAAAGAGCCAGATCGGATCTTCAGCCATGGCATACAAGCGCAATCCGATGCGTAGCGAGCGTATCGCATCTTTATCACGCTATATCATCATCGATGCCTTGAATCCGGCAATCACTTCCGCAACCCAGTGGTTTGAAAGAACCTTGGATGATTCCGCAAATAAGAGACTTTCTATTGCTGAAGGATTTTTGGCATGTGACGGTGTCTTAGATCTGTGTCTGAATGTCGTGGATGGTCTTGTGGTCTATCCAAAGGTCATCGAAAAGAGACTGCGCAGTGAACTGCCATTTATGGCAACGGAGAACATCATGATGGATGCGGTAAAGAATGGCGGTAATCGTCAGGATCTGCATGAAAAGATCCGCACCCTTTCCATGGAAGCAGGCAAGACCGTCAAGGTAGAGGGCAAGGATAACAACCTCTTGGAACTGATCGCAGCAGATGATGAGTTCCCTATGGGCTTAGAGGAACTGGAAGCAACGATGCAGCCGGACAAGTACGTTGGACGTGCGCCTCGTCAGGTTGTTAAATATTTAGAAGAAGTCATCCAGCCGATTCTGGATGAAAATAAAGACGTTCTCGGTGTAAAGGCTGAGATCAACGTCTGATTATCTTTTGATTATGCATTGCACTTCAACGCGATAAAGTATATAATGTCACTAGATTTTGTGAGAGCAAGGTCGGAAAGAAGTTTTGAGTAGGAGGACACAATCAATGAAATTCGAAAGTAGTTATTTGCAGAGAGTTTACGACGGACTTGAGA
>CAVGHS010000080.1:0-10255 GCA_963629085.1 bacterium | reverse complement strand
CCTTGATGTATTTGGAGACGGCGCTTACAAATATTGATCAGATGCCCCAAACTACTTTTGATGAGATCATAGAAAAATATGTAGAAATGAATATTGCACATCCATTTCGTGAAGGAAACGGACGCAGCATGAGGATCTGGCTGGATTTGATGTTGAAAAAGGGCATAGGCAAGGTTGTAGACTGGAGTCTGGTGGATAAGGAGGACTATCTGCTGGCTATGGAACGCAGTCCGATCAAGGATATTGAGATCAAGGTCTTGCTGAAAGCGGCATTGACAGAGGACGTTGACAGTAGGGAAGTTTTTATGAAAGGGATCGATCGTAGTTATTACTACGAGGGCTATGTGACATATAAGACCAAGGAACTATAGATTTTATACAAGGAAAAGAGGAAGAAAAGATGTATCGTGAGATTTCAAAATTGATCATGTATGGTGACATGGATAAGGACTGTATCTTATACCAGTTTGGCGAGATCTTCCGTCACTATGAAAATAAGACAAAGGATCAGGCGCAGTTGATCCAGGATATTTATACCCAGGTCAAGAGACTTCTGGTGGTTGCGACAGACTATGGATTTGACCATAATCTCTGGCACAACTATCTGGCATTCTATCTGGTGACCAATGAAAATCCGTTTTCCATCACCTGTGAAAAGGTGGGAGCAAATGATGGCAGTGTCAATCATTTTGCAAAGAATGATTTTGCCGTGATCAAGAATCTCTTTGACTATGATTTCTCCAAGATCGAGGCAGATTTGGGGATTGACTGTTTTTCCCAGTTGTCAGATTATCATTCCATCCAGAAAAAAGAACTCATGTATAATAAAAACGTGAGTGAAAAGATTATTGCCCTTTCCGCACAGTTGGAAGCGGCAGAGGATGTGGATGCTTTTTTTACTGCTGTGACCGACTTTTACAAAGATTATGGTGTTGGCATGTTCGGCTTGAACAAGGCATTCCGTATCAAGGAAAAGGATGGAGGCGATGTCGAGTTTGTTGCCATCAACAATATGGACAAAGTCATGCTGGATGATCTGATCGGCTATGAGATCCAGAAAAAGAAACTGGTCGACAATACCAAGGCTTTTGTGGAGGGAAGAGCCGCCAACAATGTCCTGCTCTTTGGCGACAGTGGTACAGGCAAGTCTACCAGTATCAAGGCGATCGTCAATGAATTTTACCCGGACGGACTGCGCATGATCGAGATCTACAAGCATCAGTTCAAAGATCTGTCCAATGTCATTGCCAGCATCAAGAACCGCAATTACAAGTTTATCATCTATATGGATGACCTTTCCTTTGAGGAATTTGAGATCGAATACAAATTCTTAAAGGCTGTCATCGAGGGTGGTGTGGAGACAAGACCGGACAACATCCTGATTTATGCAACATCCAACCGTAGACACCTGATCAAGGAAACCTGGAATGACCGTAATGATGTGCAGACGCAAAATGGTATGCATCACTCCGATACCATGGAGGAGAAATTGTCTCTGGTCAACCGCTTTGGTGTTACGATCAACTACTCTAAGCCGAGCCAGAAAGAGTACTTCCATATCGTTGTGGAATTGGCAAGAAAGAATGGTGTGACTGAGGAGCAGATGAGCGATGATGCACTCCGGGCAGAGGCAAATAAATGGGAACTCAGCCACGGCGGTATCTCAGGTAGAACAGCGCAGCAGTTTATCAATTATATATTAGGAACTCTATAGGAGTACTTTTATAGAGATAAAGAGCGGATGCCGAAAAAGGCATCCGCTTTTTATAGGAAATACATAATAAAATAATAATAAACCCAATAATTTTGCAATAAATAAAAGTCCCATTCTTTTATGCTATCAAGTAGGAAATTATAAAATGACGATGGGAGAAAAACAATGCAAAGAGAACAATTAAAAGAAAACCCATTTTTTCTAAAGGAAGAACAGATTGACTGGGTGGAAAATACATTACATAAGATGTCCCTGGAGGAAAAACTGGGACAGATGATCTGTCCGGGCGTACAGAAGGTTGGCAAAAAGCAGATCGAAGAATTTGCCGTAAAACGTAAACTGGGAGCACTGATGATCCGACCGATGGATCAGGAAAAAGCCGGTAAGGCGATCGCGGCTTTGCAGGAGGCAAGCGAGGTGCCAATGTTGATCGCAGCCAATCTGGAATGGGGCGGCGATGGGGCTGTTTTGCAGGGAACAAAATATGGTATGCCTATGGGATGTACGGCAACCGGAGATTATGAGTCCGGCTATCGTCTGGGCAAGATCTCCTGTAGCGAAGGCGCAGGCGTCGGTGTCAACTGGGCATTTGCACCGATCGTAGATATTGACAACAATTATCGCAATCCTATTACCAATATCCGTGCCTTTTCCAGCAAGCGGGATGATGTCCTTGCCATGGCGTCCAATTACTTAAAGGCAACAAAAGAAGAAAATGTGGCAGTTTCCATCAAGCATTTTCCGGGCGATGGTTGCGACGAGAGAGATCAGCACTTGCTGGTGTCTGTCAATGACCGTTCTTATGATGAGTGGATGGATACCTATGGTGCTATCTACCGCGACTTGATCGGGCAGGGCGCACAGACCGTTATGATCGGACACATTGCACAGCCGGCGCTTGCAAGACATTTCAGACCGGATATCAGCAGAGAAGAAGCCTTTTTGCCGGCGAGTCAATCCGAAGTACTGATCACAGATGTTCTGCGAAAGGAATTAGGTTTCCAGGGACTTGCCGTTACGGATTCGACCCTGATGGTTGGGTATATGCAAAAAATGCCAAGACGTGAGGCTCTGGCAAAAACAGTCATGGCGGGTATTGACATGATCCTTTTCAACCGCAATCTGGATGAGGATTTTGTGTTCTTACAGGAAGCCGTTGCCAATGGATCTTTGACGGAAGAACGCGTCGATGAAGCCGTGACGCGTATATTGGCGACCAAGGCGGCACTGGGATTGCCTGAGAAAAAGAAAGCAGGGACTTTGTTGCCGACAAAGGAACAGATCGAAAAGATCGGATGTCAGCAGTATCAGGAATGGGCGGTAGAATGTGCGGACAAAGCTGTCACACTGGTCAAGGATAACCGCCATTATCTGCCGATGTCGCCACAAAAGACAAAGCGGATCTACTTAAACGTGATCGAAAATTATGTGACAAACCGTTCACCTTTTGCAGCCGATATCAAGAGCCGTCTGGAAAAGGAAGGATTTGAAGTTACCCTGCGTAAGCGCAAGATGGAGATCAATCAGGAACTGATGTTAAAGGGCATACCGACACCGACTCTCCTGAAAGTTATGAAAGAGATCATGGCAACGACGGAATCTTTTGTTTCCCAATACGATATGTGCATGATCGTGTTAAACATGGAGACGGTATCCAATGCGACGACGGTGCGTGTGGACTGGAAAGTCATGTTTGGTCTGGGAAATGATATTCCGTGGTATGCAGGCGAGATGCCGTGTGTCGCGGTTTCCACTGCCAACCCGTATCATCTTTTGGATGTGCCGATGGAAGATGTCTACGTCAATGTGCAAGGTGGCAGAACCGGAATAGATATAGACCAGTTCCAGCCAGGTGTGTCGGTGTCTGGCTACGGGAGCAAAGCGATCCTGCTTGGATGCCTGGATCGTGTTGGAAAACTTGGCGGATATGTATAACTGATAGGATCTTTGATAATAGATGGGATCCAGAGGGACGCCGGGCTGGTGTTCTTCCTCGGTGATCTTAAATAGTTCCTGTTTTAATTGCTGCGGATGCATAGGCATTCCTCCTTTTCTTAAGGATAAGATATTATCTGTAGTTTCGTCAATGAAAAGACGTAAAAATGAGATTTTATTTTGGAGATCAAGGCGTTATAATACAGATAAAATAAGCGAAGATCAAAAGGAGAAGATCAAATATGGGAAAAGTAGTAGAACAGTTACTCGCAGGGCAAGTGACCAACCATATGCTCCCATTTTTCTGGCAGCATGGGGAAGATGAAGCCACCTTGCGGGAGTATGTAAACGCCATCCATGATGCAAACTGCATGGCGTTTTGTGTAGAGAGCCGTCCACATCCGGATTTCTGTGGACCAAAATGGTGGCAGGATATGGATGTCATTTTGGATGAAGCAAAGAAACTGGGGATGCAGGTCTGGATCTTGGACGATAGTCATTTCCCGACAGGTTTTGCCAATGGTGCCTTAAAAGATGCACCACAGGATTTATGCAGACAGAGTATTTTTTGCAAATTCCTCTCCTATGAAGGCGATGCCAGAGAGGTGACTTTCCGCACACAGAAGTTGGCAAAGCCGCCAAAGTATGAGATGAACATGATCCAAAAGATGATGATGGCAGGTTCGACCAGGGATGCCAGAAAGTATGATGACGATCAGGTCTACAGTATCACTGCCTATGGACCAAACGGCGAGGAGATCGATCTGTCCGGCAGCAGCACATGGAAAAAACCGGCAGGCACCTGGCAGGTGGCTGTGTGTGGCTTGTCGCGCAACTTAGGACCGCACCGTGCTTATATCAATATGATGCATGGGATCAGTTGCCATAAGTTGATCGAGGCGGTTTACGAGCTGCACTTTGCACATTATGGAGATCTGTTTGGCAATACGATCGCCGGATTTTTCTCAGATGAGCCGGAACTTGGAAATGGTATTTTGTATGCGAAGCACAATGTGCTTGGCACAGAGCAGGATCTGCCTTGGAGCAAAGAATTGGAGGAACGCCTGCAAAAAACATTGGGCGTAAATTATCGCAAGAATTTACCACTTCTTTGGAAAAATGATGGAGATCCGCTTCTTACGGCGCAGGTGAGAAGAACCTATATGGATGCGGTATCTAATCTGGTAAAGAAGGACTTTTCGGAGCAGATTGGTGGCTGGTGCCGTGACAAGGGCGTCATGTATATCGGGCATTCCATTGAGGATGACGATACCCATGCCTGCACCGGAAGTGGTCTGGGACATTATTTCCGCGGACTTTACGGACAGGATATGGCAGGTATTGATGACATCGGTGGGCAGGTCATGCCGCAAGGTGAGGAAGAACCGACCCAGGGTATGTTTGGACCGCGTAATGGAGCATTTTATCACTATACGCTGGGAAAACTCGGTGTGTCTGCCGCTTATTTGCAAGAGAGCAAACAGGGGCGCACCATGTGTGAGATCTTTGGAAATTACGGCTGGAAGACAGGCGTTACCGATATGAAGTATCTGGCAGATCATTTTCTGGTGCGTGGTGTCAACAACTTTGTACCACATGCCTTTTCGCCGAAAGCCTACCCGGATCCGGATTGCCCGCCACATTTTTATGCACACGGACACAATCCGCAGTATCGTCATTTCGGACATTTGTGTACCTATATGAACCGGGTGGCAAATCTGATCAGCGGAGGAAAGATCGTACAAAAGATAGCCGTTCTCTACAATGCGGAAGGTGAGTGGTCAGGGGAATGTATGCGCCTCGATCAGGTGGCAAGACCACTTTATGATGCTCAGATCGACTTTTGCTTTTTGCCTGTAGATCATCTGGATCAGGCGGACAAGTTTACTTATGTGATCGTGCCATATGCCAAGTATCAGCCGATCGAGATTGCGGATCTTTCCAATGTCATTTATGTCGATGCTCTGCCGGATGCCTATACTCTGGGTGAAGATGCCATGCAAAAAGAAGCAGAGGGCAAGGCAAAAAGAGTGGATGCTTTCGCAGGGGATGCCAAGGTGGTAGCACTTGGCGATCTGGTGACGTATCTTGTAAAAGAGGATATCAAAGATGCTGTGATCGCGCCGGAAAATCCTTACATACATATCATGCATTATGAGACAGACTGTCATATGTATATGCTGATCAACGAATCGACGCAGACCTATCGGGGAAAGGTAAGCCTGCCAATGAAAAAGAGGGGCTATGCATATGATGCGTGGGATAATGCCATCGCAGATGTTGATCAGCAGATGACGGAGGACGGCTGTCAGGTGTCCTTTGTACTGGAACCAAGAAAGAGTCTGATCCTGGTATTTGATGAGGAAACTACCGGTGTGTCTTTGGCAGAAAAAGCGATTGGCAAGCGTTTGTCAGACTGCATGTATGCCAAGAAGGAAAAGCAGGAGCAGCCGACGGAAGTAAAGGCATGGAAGCGCAGTATCTGTTCCGCCTTAGACCATCCGAAGTTTGCGGATGCAAAAGAGATCAGCCTGCCGGATCATCTGGAAGAAGAAAAGCCGAAGTTCTGTGGTTTTGTACGATACGAGACCAAGATCACAGGGGATGGCAGCGATAAGATCTTAGAGATCACGGATGCAGCAGAGGGCGTAGAAGTCTTTGTGGGGGGTAAGAGTCTTGGCATACAGATCGTACCGGAGTATCTGTATGACCTGAGCGGATACCTGAAAGAGGGCGAGAACGAGATCGTCATTGAGGTTGCCACAACCCTCTGGCGCGAGAACGCCGGTGGCATGCGTGCCAAGATAATGGGCGATAGTAAGCCAACCTCAAAGTCCGGTCTTTGCGGTCAGGTCTATCTTTGGAATAAATAAAAAAATAAGGCAAAAGAAAAGACTACATGGGATGTGGAACATACATCCTATGTAGTCTTTTTGATTGCTTACTTTACGGAGATCTTTCGCAACTGGCTGTCTATGGCAGCAAGTTTTTCTTTATCAATATTTCCAAAGGTAAGCAGATCGCACAATTTCATACTGCTTACCATGGAACTGCCATCTGTCTCATCGAAAGCAGCACTCATACCCTTTGCTTGATCGGACAGACCGGCGATCATGGCATCAATGATCGGTTGCAGTAATTTTGCACCTTCCGCAACGGACATGATGTGTGCAAAGGTACAGTCAATCGTCAGATAAGGAAGATGATCGTCATTGATGTGTGTAGGACAGAGCGGTTCGGTCATGCCTTCCAGTGTGCATGCACCAAAGATATCTTTTAACCAGCCGATACTGTCTCCTATCCAGTTTGGCACACGGGAGCAGATGGTCTGTGGACGGACATCCTGTATGGTGCTTTCGCATGTGGAAAAACCATGTGGTCCATAGGCATAGATATGGCTCTCAAAAGCGATACCGTGATCGGAGAGTGCCCGCATAAAGTCGATGGAATTGTTGATCGGTACCAGACTGTCTGTACGCGTTGCAAAGACAAAACAAGGCGGCGTATTTGCATCTACGGCAGAGATGGTATCCGGGGCGCTTGGGTTGCATCCCTTGACGTCCGCACTTGTCACTGCATAGCCAAGAATGGCGGCATTTGGACGATTTTTAGCAAGTGTTGCAGCCGCCGCAGCCAGATGACCACCGGCAGAAAAGCCGATAACTGCGATCTTGTCGGAATATAAGTTCCAATCATCTGCATGTTGACGGATCAGAGCCATGGCATCTTCATAGTCATTGAGTGGATTCGGCCAGACGGCATCCCGGCGGATGGAATAGCGCAGGATAAAGGTCTGATAGCCTGCTTTCGCGTAAGCGAGGGCAACCGGATCCGCCTCTCGGTCAGAGCACATCTGATAGCCACCGCCCGGCAAGACCAATACGGCAGGTCGCTTGGCAACGCAGCCAAAACCTTCCCCGCAATCTTGGAGATAAGTGGTCAGGGTCACATTTCTTTCCTCATTTAATACGATTGTTTCTGTTTTCATGTAAAAACCTCCTCCATTTCATACATCTATCTTACCTTATACTATAGCGTTTTTGTATCTTTTATTGCAGGATCAGTCTGCGTTTTTTACACCAGATCAGATAGGATGTGATCCCAGTGATAGTCTCGGCGATCGGGAATGCCATCCAGACACCGGTGGCACCAAAGATATGACTAAGCAAAAAGGCAGCAGGCATGATCACGATGGCATAGCGCATCAGGGAAATGACAAGGGAGGGCATACCCATGCCCATGCCCTCCAGAGAGCCGGAAGTTGTGACGGAGACCGCCGATATGACAAATCCGATGCTGATGATACGCAGAGCCTCGATACCAAGTGCCAGTGTGGCTGTATTGCTTGTAAAAAGTCCAAAGAGTTTGCCTGGGATCAACCAGGATACAGCAGTTCCGAAGACCATGATGATGGCAGAGAGGGTCAGAGCTGTTCTGTAAATGCTGCGCACACGTTTGCCTTCTCCAGCACCATAATTGTAGCCGACCAGTGGACGGATGCCCTGCACGATACCATTGGCAGACAGATAGATAAAGGTCTGCAATTTGTAGTAAACACCCAGTACCAAAACATAAGTCTCGGAAAATCCTGCAAGAATACCATTTAAAACAGAGATCAAAAAGGATGGGAGTGCCATGTTCAAAGTAGCAGGAATCCCAACACCATAAAGTCTTTTTACCATAGCGCTTTCTAATTTACAGTCAGAAAAACCGATCTGGATGATACGGTCTCTGCGGTAGTAGTAAATAAGGTAGGCAAGCAGGGTCAAGACCTGACCGGTTCCGGTGGCAAAGGCGGCACCCCAGATGCCCCATTTAGGAAAGAAGCCGATACCGAAGATCAGAAGCGGATCCAGGATGATGTTGGCAACAAAGCCGACCAGCATACAGATCATGGTCTCTTTCATCCAACCGATCGCCTGAAAGATCTTTTCATAAGTAATACCGACTGTGATGATAGGTGAAAAAAGAAATGCCAGATTTCCGTAAGTCAAAGCGAGCGACAGCACATTGGCATTGCTGGTATACATAGATAAAAAGGCAGGCATGCCGACCAGACAGAGGATGGCAAGCAGGATGCCATGGATCAGATTTAAGAGGAGTCCCTGGCTGGCTGCCTTATCTGCTTCTTTTTGTTCTTTGGCACCCAGACAAAAAGCGATGGCTGCATTGATCCCGACGCCAAAGCCGACGGCTACGGATGTGATCAGATTTTGTACCGGATAGACCAGCGAGAGGGCGGTCATGGCGTCTTCACTCAGTTTGGCAATGAAGTAAGAGTCTACGATATTGTAGAGCGAGTTGACAGCCATGGAGAGTACCATGGGAAGTGCCATGGAGAGTACCAGCGGAAGTATCTTCTTTTCTTTCATAAATGTTTGATTCATTTTTTTATCCTTTCAAAAATAAATATTTTAAAGCATAAAAAATCGCCACAAGTAAAATGCAATGCACATTCTACTGTGGCGAAAAAAGACTATGCCTGAAAAGTCCACATCCTACAAAGCGTATGTAGGTTTTAGGAGTTTATTATAACGGGATATGCGGGGCGTGTCAATGGGATATTGTGCGTGGAAAGATCGTGTGTACGCAAAACATGTGATCTTTTTCATAAATGTCGATCATACCGTTATGCTTGGAAACGATCATGCGGACGCTTTTTAGACCAAGACCATGTTCTGCGGAATTGGTTTTCGTGGTATGGAGTTGGGGATTTTTATCTAATATGGAACCTGTAATATAGTTTTGTATCACGGTGCTTATGATATTTTCATTTTCAGTTACCTCAAACCGAATGCAACGCTTTTTTGGATTTTCCATTTCCTCTGCCTCGATGGCGTTATCCAGAAGGTTGGAAATGGCGATCATGTAATCCATATTTTGATAGCGGGGATCCAGACCGACCTGCATATGTAGTACAATATTTTTCTCATGACAAATATGCATTTTGGTGTGTAGGATTGCATCCAGCATTTTATTGTCTGTGTAAGAAATTTCTGTACTTTCCGGTACGGAATTTAGTACTTCGTTGATATTCTTAAGAACATCTTGTGTTTTTCCATCTTCAAGCAGTATGCGATAGTTTAGAAGAAGACGTTTTATATCATGTTTGGTAATACGGATAAGATCATATTTCTTCTCTATTTCCTGAAATTGCTTTTCCTGCTCTGTAATTTGCATTTTTAATAGAGAATTTTCCAAGTGATCTGCTTGTTCCCTGGATTGTAAATTGAGAAGATGCAGACCAATCACAGTTGTTGGAAGAATGCTAAAGGATATGAGCAGACAGATCCAATTCAGTGCTGTATTGGATGGGGCAAAATATACAAGGATGATATGTACTAAAAAGGCGACTATAAAATCACACAGAAAAAAGAGAACGGAGATACCAAGCCCGGGATGACTCTGATGTGGCTTGTGTGAAAATCCCCTTTTTAAGTAGTATAAGATCATAAATTCTATGGTGTAGTTGACAAAGATATAAAGGACACGGATATAACTTCCGCGTGTGTATAAAGTTTCCTGCGTATAAGCACTTGATAAAAGGAAAAGGTTGGTCACAAAAGTGGTCAGCAGGATATCGGTCAGGTTAAAAAGAAGCAGGAG
>CAVGHS010000079.1:0-10486 GCA_963629085.1 bacterium | reverse complement strand
GAGCAGAGCGATCTGACGGCATCCAGAGACGCACTGGTAGACGTTGCCACACGTTTACAGACGGCAAATGCACAGAATAGTGTACTTCTACAGCAGGCATTAGAGATGGTTGAGTTTGACCTGACTTTGTTCAAGAGTCTGAAGCAGGCACCCGAAACAGCGAATTACGACAAGAATGCTTACAACACGGGAGAACTGCTCGGCAGCAGTAGCTTTGATACATCCCAATAAAAGGATAACCGGGGCTTTTGAATTAGAGTTAGAGGAGGAAATACCATGGCTAATGGATTCGGAAGCCTGTACGTGGGAGCGTCAGGATTACAGACACAACAAAATGCACTGAATGTTGTTGCCAACAATTTAGCAAACGTAAATACGAAAGGATATGTGCGCCAACAGGTCGTATTTGCAGACAGAAATTATTCATCTTTTGCATCAGCATCTATCAGTACACAGCGAGCAGGACTCGGTGTGGATATCGGTGATGTGGTTCATGCAAGAGATCTTTTTTTAGATAAAGCATATCGGTCCGAGACAGGACGTCAGGCATTCTATGCCGCCAGTTATGATGCTGTTTCCGAGGTAGAGACCTACCTGCAGGAGACACAAGGACAGTCTTTTCAGACAGCATTGGCTGATCTTTATGAGGCATTTTCTGAGTTTGCCAAGGATCCGTCGGATGCAGTTAATCAGAATCTTGTCATGCAAAAGGCGACACTTTTTGTCAGCCGCACATCAAGTCTGAATCAAGGCTTGCAAGATTATCAGTCCACGATCAATCGCAAGATTTCTGATGATGTCAGTCGTATCAATGAACTGGGAACCAAAATCCAGGAACTGAATTTACAAATACAAAGAGTGGAAGCTGCAGGCGTGGAGACTGCTATGGATCTACGTGACACCAGAGATCTGTATCTGGACGAATTGTCCTCTCTGGCAAAGGTATCCTACTCCGAAAATGTGGACGGAGTTGTCAAGGTACAGATCGACAACGTGGAATTTGTCACAGAAAACAGTGTCTATCAGATCGCCATGAAGGAAGATATGGTGACCGGCTTTAAGACGCCTTACTGGCCACAGTTGTCGGATGCAGACAACGAAGACTATTACTATGTCTTCGATACAGAGAATGCGAATGCGGACAACAATACAGATATAGGAGAAGTAAAGGCTCTGCTTTTGGCAAGAGGTGACCATCACGCTACCTATCTTGATATGAGTGGGCTAAGTGCGTCGGATTACAGCAAGGGGCTGTCCAATTCTATCATGATGAACACACAGGCGGAGTTGGATACGCTCTTTCATAGTATCGTGACAGCAATCAACGATACGCTTTGCCCGAACACCACATACGGCAGCCTTAATTCTAATCTTGGGAGTGGGACGATGACAGGTGTGGATGCTACAGGAAAGACCTGGGTCATCACGGCAGATACCAAGATCCTAGATGTGGAAAATGCTTCTGTGGGAAGTGACGGCGAACTGCCGCCGCACGAGCTTTTCTCGCGTATCGGATGTGAGCGTTATACCAAGGTGTCTCTGTCGGATGGGACAAGTATCTACGTCTATAATGAGGAGGACAGCAGTGATCTGTCCAAGTGTTATACGATCGAAGATACCCAGGTCAATCCGGATATCGTGGAGGAAAAGAGCCTGATTCCATACAAGACCCAGACCGGGGAGATCAATTACGCACTGGGTTCTAAATTGGAAAAAATCTGGGATGACGCAAGTTATGTATTAAATCCAAACGATACAACGCCTTGTACTTTTACAGATTTCTATACCAAGTGGATCGGGGAGATCGGTACCGTGGGATCTGTCTATAGTACGACCTCAGAAAGTCTCCAATCTACAGCAGATACTATAGACAACAACCGGCAGATGATCGTCGGAGTGTCTTCCGACGAGGAATTGACCAACATGATTCGCTATCAATCAGCGTACAATGCATCCAGCCGATATATCAATGTGGTCTCATCCATGATTGAATATCTGCTGACTTCATTATAGGAGGAAAGAACATGCCATCATCATTTTTTGGTCTGACCGTTGCCTATTCCGGACTCAATGCAGCTCAGGCATCCATCAATACAACGGCAAACAATATCTCTAATGTGCAGACAACCGGCTACAGCAAGCAGACGGTCAACCTGACGGCTTCTTCTGCATTGCGCTGTTATCAAAGATACGGCAGTACCGGAACCGGGGTTATAGCAGAGTCTGTGACCCAGCTGCGGGATCAATACTATGACGAAAAATACTGGAACAACCAGTCTACGCTGGGACTGTACGAGAAAAAACTCTATTATATGGAACAGATCCAGAATTATTATACGGATGGAACATCTTCTACCTCATCTGCTACCGGATTTTCTACGATATACGCAAAGATGTTCAATTCTTTGGATGCGGTCAAGACAAATGCCGGATCCAGTGCATCCCGCAACGAATTCTTGAGTAACGCCCAGGAACTCTGTACCTATTTTAACAGTGTAGCCCAACAGATGCAGAGCCTGCAGATATCCATCAACGATGAGATCAAGACGACCGTGGACAGCATCAATTCCATTGCCAACAAGATCTCCATGTTGAACAAGCAAATCAATATCATAGAAATGGAAGGTGGCCATGCCAATGAACTGCGTGACCAACGTGCTACACTGGTAGATGAACTTTCTAAGATCGTACCGACCAAGGTCGAGGAAAAGAAAGTAACCAACAGCAATTATGAGGATCAATATACAGGGGCTACCTATTATACAGTCAAGATCAACGGACAGACCCTGGTAGACAATTATGAGTACAACGCACTTGCCTGCAAGTCCAGAGATTACAAGTACAACCAGTCTGATGTGGAAGGACTTTACGATCTGGTCTGGGCTTCTACGGGAGCAAGTTTTGATGCGACCGCGACCGACATGAGCGGCGAATTGCGTGCCATGTTTGAGATCCGTGATGGCAACAACAGCGAGAACCTGACCGGACGCGTGACCAAGACCAGCAGTACTTCCATGACGATCACCGGAGCCAATATCACCGATATCGACAAGATGAACATGCCGGCATCCGGCTCTATCTGGGTCAACAATAAGCAGTATTTTTATGATTCTTTTGAATGTGAAACGGATGCTGATGGCAACATCACTTCCTATACTTTTGATCTGAACAAGCCGCTCACGACGGACGAACAGACCAAACTTGCAAACAAGAAACTGGTGATCGGGGAAACCGTTAGTTTCATGGGAATCCCGTATTACATGAACCAGATGAATACTTTTCTTCGGTCTTTTTGCGAGGCTTTTAATGCTATCGAGAGAACCGGTGTAGATGCGAACGGCGATGCCATGGGCTCTGTATTTGTAGCACAGAACAAGGCATCGGGAGCGGAGTACGATATGTCAGAGAGCCTGACTGCTACGGATGCATCGGGAAATATGACGGGAACGACATTCTCCTCAAAATCAAACAACTATTATCAATTGACGGCAGAAAGTGTAAAGATCGCAGATGCCTGCAGTGATCCCAGCCATTTTGCCACACATGTGCAGTCAGATACAGACGATGGTACAGATGCCTATGATCTGATAGAAAAACTGGCAAAACTACAGAGCGATACCAAACTCTTCCGCGGGGGCGGCGGCGATACCTTCTTGCAATGTATCTATGCAGACATCACGGTAGATACACAGGAATGCACTACATTTACAGAAAATTATACCAGCATCAGCACAACGATCAATAACCAGAGACAATCTATCTCCGGAGTAGATGAGGATGAGGAAGCCCTGGATCTGATCAAGTTCCAGAATGCCTACAATCTGGCATCTAAATGTATATCTATCCTGGCGGAGATGTACGACCAGTTGATCTTGGAGACAGGGGTATAAAAATATATCTGACGAAAGGACAAGGTGATATCTATGCGTGTTACAAATAATATGATACTTAGAAATTCATCCTACAATATCAATGGAACCAAGACCGGCGTAAATACAGCGATGAATCAGATGACGACACAGAAAAAAATTGACAAACCATCAGATGATCCTGTGGTTGCTATCCGTTCCTTACGCCTGAGTACCAGCCTTAGCCGGGTGGAGCAATATTACGAAAGAAATATACCGGACGCACAGTCCTGGTTGGATGTGACGGAGACAGCCCTGACCAATATGATGTCCCTGATGAAGGATGTGCGTACTCAGTGCGTCAATGGTTCTACGGACACCTTGAATCAGGAAGACCGCAATACTATTCTCAAGCAGTTAAAATCCCTGCAAAGCCAGTTGTATGCAGAGGGCAACGCAGACTATGCGGGCAGAACCGTCTTTACCGGTTATCGTACAGATAAGAACCTGGTCTTTACAGAAAATGAGACGGCGACTAGTTATGAGATCAACCAGAATTTCACCTACGCAGATCTGGAGAGTTTTCGATATTACAGCGGAGGAGTCAAGGTCCCTGCGACCCAGACGGAGATTCTAAACAACGATATAGCGGATACGGCTGAATCTGATTACTATAGGATCCGTACATCCTATGACAAGATAGACAGTATGAGTGCCTTCTCCTATACGACGAAGGATGCCGATGGCAATACGCAGACCATGACCATGGATATGGCAAATGCAAGCGAACAGACCGGAACCAATGCCGACGGATCAACTTTTACTTATCGCACGGCGAATGCTGTGGATGCATCCGGTACTGCGGTAGACCCAGCCCGGACCATGTATATCTTTGATTCCGAAGATGACTGGCAGACTGCCATGGGACAAAAGACTGTCGGAGACAATGATCTGGTACTGATCAGGGAAAATGGCAATATCGTACTGGGAGATCAGGTGTCCTCGGAGTTTCGGACCAACAAGGCATCGATTTCCACCACATATGATAAGACCGGCTTCGATCAGGGAGATCTGCGACCGGAATATTATTTCAACTGTACGGATAAGACAGATGCAGCCAATCCGGTTTCCTACAAAAAGTACGACGAAAACGGCAAAGAAATCACGTATGCGATCAACTACACGGTAGCCGGCAATCAGGAACTGACGGTAAATACAGAGGCTTCTAGTGCATTCAATAGTGATATCCAAAGAGATATTGATGACATGATCACAGCGGTGACAAATGCCATCAATGCCCATGACAAGTTGACAGAACTCAAATCCATGAAGAGTGAATCTCAGTATGCCGGGGAAGAATATCAGACCAAACTCGATGAGTGGATCACCGCGGCGCAGAAGGAAGCGGATTATGCGGATGATCATTTGCAGAATTTGTTCAGTTCAGAGATTGGAAAGACCGATACTTATATCAACAAGATCAATCTGTCTATCACGCAGGTAGGATGTACCGTAGATCAGTTAGAGTTGACAGAGACCAGGATGAGTAATCAGCAGGAGACGCTAGAAGAACTTCAGTCCGAGAACGACAATCTGGATCTTTCTGAGATCATTATCAATTATACGGCAATGTATAATGCCTATCAGTCATCACTGACGGCAGCAGGAAAATTGAGTGGCATGACACTTTTGAACTATTTATAAAATACATATGCCATAACAAGGGCAAAAGGAGAGGAATATGCGAGTAGAAACAAGATTATTTGGGGAAATTGATATAGCAGAGGAAAAGATCATCACCTTGGGCAGAGGTTTGATCGGCTATCCGGATATGAAGCGTTTTACCCTGATCTTTGATGAGGAAAAGCAGGGCAAGATCATGTGGCTGCAATCACTGGATGAACCACAGTTTGCTATGCCGGTCGTAGATCCGGCGGGCATCTGTGAGGACTACAATCCGACGGTCAATGATGAACTTTTATCACCACTGGGCGAGTTTAGTGAGGAATCCCTGTTTGTACTGGTGACGATCCGCGTGCCATCAGACATTACCCAGATGACCATCAATCTCAAGGGACCGATCATCATCAACACGGACAATCTGCGTGGAGAGCAGATCATCGTGGAAGATGAAGTGCAGACACGTTTCCCAATCTATGACATTTTAAAGAGCAGAAAAGAGAAGGCAGGTGAGTAAGAGATGCTGGCATTAACGAGAAAAAAGGGCGAATCCATCGTCATCAACAACAATATTGAGATCAGCGTATTGGAGATCCGCGGAGACCAGATCAAGATCGGTATCTCTGCACCAAAGGATGTGCCGATCTATCGCAAGGAAGTATATTTGCAGATCCAGGAAGAGACCAAGGAAGCCATGAATGTAGAAGGTCTGGAAGCTTTGGAAGATCTGTTTTAAAAAGGTAATGAAAAGGGGATTTGTGAAGAAAAACGCAGACCTCTTTTTTGTATGTTAAGAAATTTGCCTGAGTGTCGATATAAGATATAGAAGAATTGATGTCGTTTATATTTTGCACATGGAGGTGTAGGGATGAAAGTAGAATCAATGAAACCAATCAACACCGGTTACCAGAGCCAGGGAAGTGCTAATGTGACCGTACAGAGCCCCACGGATGTGGGAGGCACCGGCGCAGCCAATGACATGAATATGCAAGGAGGATCGCCGGAAGCCTTGTCGATTACAGAAGACGACCTGAACAGGGCAGGCAGTGTCCGGGAGAACGGGCAGGCAAGCAACGAACAGATCCGCCAGGCTGTCGATACCATCAACAAGAATGCCCACAACGAGGAGGCAGTCTTTGGCATCCACGAGGCGACCAACCGTGTGACGATCAAGATCATAGACAAGGATACAAAAGAAGTTATCAAAGAATTCCCACCGGAAAAGACATTGGATATGATCGCCAAAGTCTGGGAGATGGCAGGAATCATGGTAGACGAGAGAAGATAGGAGGATTATATGACAGTTCGTATGTCAGGTATGATATCAGGTCTTGATACAGAATCACTTGTATCAGCTATGGTAGCTACCTATGTATCAAAAAAGGAAAAATATCAAAAGGCTCAGACCAAACTGTCTTACAAGCAGGATGCCTGGAAATCCTTGAATACCAAGGTTTACAGTCTTTATTCTTCTATCAGTAGTCTGCGTTTTTCTTCTGCTTACAATATGAAGAAGACGTCCGTATCGGATGCAACTAAGGCGACGATCACAGCAGGAAGTGATGCTATCAATGGTACGCAGAACTTGCAGATCACTCAATTAGCAAAGTCCGGTTATCTTACCGGTGCAAAGCTTGCTTCGACAACGACAGCAGATACGACCCTGTCATCCTTAGGATATACAGGAGGAGATGCAACGATCACGGTAAAGACATCCTCCGGATCGAAGGATATCACCATTGGCAAGGATACCAAGATTTCTGAGGTGGTCAGTGCCCTAAACAATGCCGGCGTGAAGGCGAATTATGACGCATCCAATCAGAGATTATTTGTCACTTCTACAGAGACCGGTACCGCCAATGATTTTGCATTGACGGCAGGGGATGCCAATGGGCTCAGTGCACTTTCAGCGCTCGGGATTCTGGTAAAGTCTGATGCTACCGATGAGGCTTACAAGACAAATGCTGCCTATGCCCTTGGTACTATGGGTACAGATGCTGACGGCAATGTAGTCTCCTATTTTGAGTTGGATAGTGACGGCAATATCAAGTACGATTCTGATGGAAACGCAATTGTGCGCTCAGGCGTTACTTATAGTGCTTCTGAGACGCAGAAGGCAATACAGGAAATCGTAGAGAAACTCGCCAAGGCCTATGACAGCAATCAGAGCCTGGCCAGTGAAAAGACAGAATTAGAATCCAAGATCGCATATACAGAAGCCAAGAATGCAGTCAATGAGGTCTTGGCAAAGGACGGAGGCGACCGCCTGATCCAGCTTCTAAAGACCTCCGATCAGGACAAGGTCTATGTGGGACCGGATGGACAGACCTATACCGGACGCAGTGAGGTCAAGGATGCGGATGGCAATGTAACCGGCTATCACTACTACAATACCAAGACAACCAAGGTCAGTGGTACCTATATTGAGGTGGAGGATGAGGACAAGCCATCTTTGGATGTATCCGCAGATGAAAAGATTGAACTGGCTTCCGACGAAATCACGTCGTTGGCAAAAGAACTGGGTCTGATCACCACCACTACCGAGACCGCAGAGGATGGTACAGAGACAGAGAATACCGACTCAACGGCTCTGACAACGCTAAAAGCCCAGCTAAAGACCGTGGTTGCTGTGGATGATAATACAGCCTATACAGACGAGGACAAGGCGACTTATTATCTGAGCGATGATGAGGTGAGCACGGCAAAGTCTAGACTTGAGGAGATTGAGACAGCAACAGAAGCAAATAATGCCATTATCTCCACCAACGCATATTGGGATGTCAAGGACTATTCCTCATATTATGAGAATGGTATCCTCAGCAGTGACAAATTGGCGGAACTTGCCTCATCTATTACGGACAAGATCACAACGGCAAAACAGATCGTTACCGGTGAGACCAGTATCACCTATAGTGAGGGTGCGACCCGTGTCAATGCGCAGGATGCCAAGATCATTCTCAATGATGCGGAGTTCACTTCGTCTTCCAATACCTTTAGTATCAATGGTCTGACGATCAAAGCATTGGCGACAACAGCAGATGGCGAATCCTTGAGTATCAATACCGATACAGATGCCCAGGGTCTCTATGACAAGATCAAGAGTTTTCTGACCCAGTACAATGAGATCATCAATGAGATCACAAGTCTTTACAATGCAGATTCCGCCAAGGGCTATGATCCGCTGACGGATGATGAAAAGGAATCCATGAGTGATTCTGAGATTGAGAAATGGGAGACCAAGATCAAGGATGCCATCCTGCGAAAGGACTCCACGCTTGGCGCTATCCAGAATACCATGACCAACGCTATGATGCAGTCCTTTACTATCAATGGCGCTTCCTATTCTCTTGCGAACTTTGGTATCTCTACTCTGGGGTATTTGAATGCGGCAAAGAATGAGAATTATGCATACCATATTGACGGAGATTCAGAGGACAGTTCTACGTCAGGAAAGACGGACAAGCTCATGACTGCCTTGGAGAATGACCCGGATACGGTGATCGATTTTATGAAGCAGTTGACGTCAGGACTTTATTCTGCTTTGGACAAGCAGATGAAGGGAACTTCCCTGCGTAGCACCTATTCAATCTACAATGACAAGCAGATGGCGTCAGAGTACAGTAATTACACTACCCTGATCGAAGAGTGGGAAGAGAAGATCGAGGATTACGAGGATCGCTACTACAGCAAGTTTTCCAGCATGGAGTCGGCGCTCGCGAAATTGCAAAGTTCCACATCATCCATCTCCTCTTTGTTAGGAAGCTGATGATTTCTGAACAGATCGTAAAATATATGACAATGTCTATGACACAGGAGGATATATCTTATGGTACCTAATAATGGGTATAATGCATATGCAAAGAATAAGATCATGACGGCATCACCGGCAGAATTGACACTCATGCTTTATGAGGGCGCGATCAAGTTTTGTAATATTGCAGTCGTTGCGATCGAGAATAAAGATTATGCCAAGGCAAATACCAATATCCAGAAGGCGGAACGCATTATCGGCGAGTTTAAGGCGACTTTGAACCATAAATATGCAACAGCAAAGGATTTTGATGCGGTATATGATTATCTGATGGAACGTCTGCTTCAGGCGAATATGAAAAAGGATCCGGAGATCTTGGAAGAAGTCTTGAAACACCTGCGCACAATGCGCGATACATGGAAGGAAGTCATGAAACTCACAAAGAACGGCACAGTGGTAGCATAAGAGGAGCGAAGATGGACGAGAAGAATTATATGCAGATTCTGGAGGATAGTCTGGAATCCAAGATCGATCTCCTGCGCCGCCTGCAGGTTTTGTGTCAGGAACAGGCAGAGATCTTAAAAGATCCCAATGCAAGACCGGAAGCCTTTGAGGAAAATATTGAGGAAAAGGGCAAGTTGATCGACCGGCTTTCTGCTATGGATCAAGGCTTTGATGCCTTCTTTGCAAAGGTCAAGGACGAACTCGAAGGTAATCGCGACAAGTACCGTGATTCCATTGCACATATGCAGGATATGATCCGGGAGATCACACAGCGCAGTTCCAACTTACAGGTCTTGGAGAAGCAGAACAGCGAACTGGCAAAGGCAAAGTTCAGCCAGATCCGCACCCAGACCAAGGAGATCCGCCAGAGTCGTAAGGTGGTCAATTCCTATTACCAGAATATGATGAAGATGAATATGGTCGATCCGCAGTTCATGGATCGGAAGAAGTAGTGGATTGACAAAAACAAGAATCAAGGTATAATAAAAGATACAAAAAGGTGCTACCGATAGACGGTTGCCCTCAGAGTGTTATTATGGGAATAACCGCAACTTTGGACGAGGGCGGTTATTCTTTTTTCTTATGACTTTTTCCATAGGCAACGCCCATAGAAAAACAAGTATTTGGATTGACAAAAATAACAAATAATGTATAATGGATGATACAAAAGACGATACAGTTGAGATATGGCGATGATCCATGT